>NZ_JAPDHR010000031.1:0-65396 GCF_030063005.1 Dehalobacter sp. | reverse complement strand
TCCATATAATCTGAATCGGCTATTTTTAACAGGTACTATACCTGTTATTCCCAGTATTTTGACAGACTCAATGAAACCCCACTATATTTACTCTGTCAAAGGTTGCATTTACTTTGACCGCTCACCAGCCTTCTCCTCCTGCATGATATTTTCACAGACACGGCCTTGCTCTTCTGCCCTCCTTTTGATACGCTAGGAAAAAAGAACAGCAATTCACGGAGGTACCTCTTCATGTCTTATTCTCTTCCAGCCAATATTATTTCAGCCGAAAACCTGACCAAACGATTCGGAGATTTCACTGCCGTTAATGCGATCTCTTTTACCGTCCGGCAGGGAGAGTGTTTTGGGCTTCTTGGTCCAAACGGTGCCGGCAAAACGTCCCTGGCTAGAATGGTTTTTGGCTTGTCCCCGAGAACTGAGGGCCATCTGACGGTTTTCGGCCAAGATATTTCGGAGCATTCCCGGGAAATTAAAGCACGTCTCGGTGTTGTTGCCCAGGAAGACAACCTTGACCCGGAACTGACGGTTCTGGAAAACCTGCTGGTCTACGCCTCCTATTACCGTCTGCCGCGTAGTATAGCCAGGGAACGGGCTTTTGAAATCCTGGACTTTATGGATCTTCGAAGTAAAGCCAATGCGGTCGTCGACGAGCTGTCCGGCGGCATGAAACGACGTCTGACAATTGGACGAGCGTTGATCAACCGTCCGGAGCTATTGATTCTCGATGAGCCAACCACCGGGCTTGATCCGTACGCCCGCCATATGGTCTGGCAGCGTCTGCGGCAGTTAAAAGAAAGCGGTACGACCATGCTGCTGACAACGCACTATCTTGAAGAAGCCAGTCATCTCTGCGACCGACTGATCATCATCAATCAGGGCAAAATCCTCGAGCAAGGTGTACCGGAAGATCTTATTGATAAGCATGTCGGGCAATATGCGCTGGAACTCGGGGTAAGTCCGGATATGCAAAATAAGCTCCTGCACTGGAGCTCTGAGTGGCTGAAATCTTTTCAACAAATTGGTGATGATCTGGTCCTCTATTCTGATAACGGACCAGCCATGGCTGACTACCTGAATCAAAGAATTGCCGGTGAACACCTTCCTGTCAGCTATCAGCGCCTGAGACCGACGAATCTTGAAGATGTTTTTCTGAAACTGACCGGCGAAACGCTTCATGGTGTGCGTGGCGGGTTTGAGAAATCATATGAAGAGCGCTGATGATATGGAGGATAAGAAGATGAAAATAGTTAAACCTGATCTTAATCCCGTACTGACTTTCAAGGTATTTCTGCGGAATCTGAAGGTTTTCGGCAAAACCTGGAAAGCCAATTTGATGTTTAATTTTCTGGAGCCGCTGCTTTATCTCTGGGCCATGGGCTTTGGTCTGGGCGTTTATATTACGCAGATCAACGGGCTTTCCTACCTTGATTTTCTGGCTCCGGGGCTGATCGCATCTTCAGCGATGTTTGCTGTGACTTATGAAATGACCTACAACAGCTATACCCGGATGTCCCAGGAGAAAATATTTCATAGCATGGTTGTTACGCCGGTAAGCATGGACGACATCGTCCTCGGCGAAATCCTGTATGGCACATTCAAAGGCGTTCTTTACGGTGCGGTTTTCTTTATTGTCGTCGCTTTGTTCGGCATTGTCCACTCCCCGTATGCCCTGCTCATCTTTGTCCCACTGATCCTCATGTCCGTCATTTTTTCCAATCTCTCTTTAATTTGGACGAGTCTCGCTCCCAATTATGACTCTTTCGGCTATTTCTTCACGCTGCTGATTTCTCCAATGTTCCTGTTTGCCGGGATCTTTTTCCCGATTGAAAGCCTGCCCGCCGCCATTCGTTTTCTTCCGTGGCTGACGCCGCTGTACCATGCCGTTGAAACGGTGCGTCCACTGGTCCTGGGACAGGTTACTCCGGCAATCACCGGCCATATCATCTGGCTCTTAGCCGTTACGCTGCTGACGCTGCCTTTCCCGCTGGTCATGGTTAAAAAGAAGCTTATTCAATAAACGAACTCTTTTTGGATTTTGGGGATCTAGACGGTTGCAACTTTCCATAAATACAGGCATATTTCTGACTTGCTCTCCTTAGGCAGATTTGATAATCTAATAAAGATATTGACCGCTATCACCTTGTCACCTCTAAAATGCATGGTAACCGCTGAGGAAAATCTTTGTATCCAAGGTGAAGAAATGAGCAATACTGGCGGTTTTGCGATTGACTAATCGTATTTATTTACTAATTTATGTAAAAAGGAAGATAAGAAAACATGAGTATTCTGACTGTTAAAAACTTGAGTCATGGCTTTGGCGACCGAGCCATATTTCAAAATGTTTCTTTCCGCCTGCTGAAGGGCGAGCATATCGGCTTGATCGGGGCGAATGGCGAGGGGAAATCTACATTTATGAATATCATTACGCGCCAACTCGAGCCTGATGAAGGCCAGATTGAATGGTCTAAACGAGTCAGAGTCGGTTATCTTGACCAGCACACGGTTCTGGCCAAAGGAGCAACAATCCGCGATGTTCTGAAGGACGCTTTTCAATATCTTTTTGCACTGGAAGCTGAGATGCTGGCGATTTGTGATAAAATGGGCGACGCTTCACCGGAGGAACTGGAAGTGCTGCTCGAAGAGATGGGCTTGATTCAGGAAACCTTGAACAACAATGATTTTTATATTGTCGATGCTAAGGTCGAGGAGACCGCCCGTGGCTTGGGCCTGCAGGATATCGGTCTCGATAAGGACGTAGATGACTTAAGCGGCGGTCAGAGGACCAAAGTGCTTTTGGCCAAACTCCTGCTGGAGAAGCCGGATATTCTGCTTTTGGATGAGCCGACAAACTATCTCGACGAACAGCACATTGAATGGCTGAAACGCTACCTGCTGGCCTATGAAAATGCCTTTATCCTGATCTCACACGACATGGAATTCTTAAACAGCGTCATCAATCTGATTTATCATATGGACAACCTGCAACTGAACCGTTATGTCGGAGACTATCAGAATTTCCAGAATTCCTACGAAACGAAAAGATTACAGCTTGAAGCGGCCTATAAAAAACAGCAGCAGGAAATCTCCGACCTGGAGGATTTTGTCGCGCGCAACAAAGCCAGAGTCTCCACCCGGAATATGGCGATGTCCCGCCAGAAAAAGCTCGATAAAATGGACCGGATCGAACTGGCCAAGGACAAACCCAAACCGGTATTCAACTTTAAAGAAGCCAGGACTTCCGGCAAGCTCGTGTTTCAAACCTCTGATCTGGTGATCGGCTATAACGAACCGCTCTCCCGCCCCATCAACATTTCCCTGGAACGCGGTCAGAAAGTTGCTTTGACCGGCGCCAACGGAATCGGCAAAACAACGCTCTTAAAGAGCATCCTCGGTGAAATTCCGTCCCTTTCAGGCCAGGCTGAACTTGGGGACTATCTCTTTCCCGGCTACTTTGAGCAGGAAATTAAGGATGCCAATTATAAGACCTGTATTGAAGAATTCTGGTCGGACTTCCCCGGCTATACGCAGTACGAAGTGCGGGCAGCGCTGGCCAAATGCGGTTTAACGACGAAGCACATCGAAAGCAAAGTCCTGGTCTTGAGCGGCGGTGAGCAGGCCAAAGTACGGCTCTGCAAACTGATCAATAAAGAAACAAATTTTCTGCTGCTCGACGAGCCGACCAACCATCTCGATGTCGAAGCCAAACAGGAGCTGAAACGGGCGCTTCAGACCTATAAAGGCAGCCTGCTTCTCATTTGCCATGAGCCTGATTTTTACCAGGATGTCGTTACGGAAGTTTGGAATTGTGAGAATTGGACGACCAAGGTCGTCTAAATATTGGCGAATTAAGAAAAAAAGCAGATTATTAAAGATTTTTCATATCATCAGGTAAGATGGTAAAGAAATCGGCAGCTTGTTCAAATTCGCCACCGATGGCGAGTTTGGGACAATCTATTTAGAGGATAACTAAAAAGCTTAATCTTAACCAAATATAACTATTCGGATTACTGGGCTAGATGTAAAACCAGTATTCTAATAATGTTAAAAAGCAAAAGGCTGATATTTCTTAATATAGAAAGCCAGCCTTGCATCTTATATACTATGTTTTAAGTTGATGTGATTAATGATTAAATTCACCAGAGAAAGCCCTCAAGAAATCAATTGGCATCATTATGGTAAAAAGCTCCTGAATTTCTGGCGTGTGGAAATCCAAATCACCGGTAACTACGATATCCGGCTGGGCTACTATAGCAGAAACTAAAATAGGTAAATCTTTTGGATCTCGTATATATGGAACTGTTACCGTGGAAAGATCTGAGGGAGTATAAGCTATCTCGAATTCAAGTGTTGTAAGAAATTTATCCCATTTACGGATTATCTTTGGGAATTTGCGTTCAATGACTTCTGAAATTTCCGTAATCGAGTAACTACAAATAATCAAGTGGTGTTGTTCAATAAGTAGAGTTAAAAGTTTACTGGCAATTGATGATTCTGATAAGACAGCAGATATCAGGATATTTGAATCAACAAATACGCGTAAGGCATTATTTTTTCCGCTCATTCCACATTTCCTCCCGGACTACTTCCAGTTCATTAAGAAGGTCTTGTTCGGTAATGCCTTTCTCTTGTGCTTCTGTACTAAGGGCATCTTGTAATTCACGTAAGGCAATTAGACTGGCCTTGGTAATTACAACTTTACCGTTGTCTTCCAGGAAAGCGATTCTATCACCTTCGTTTAATTTTAATAGGTCCCGAATAGGCTTCGGAATCGTGACTTGTCCTTTTGAGCTAATTCTTGATATTTCCATAACAGAACCGCCTTTCTATTTTTCTTTACATCTTTACTTTCTTTACTTATATTATACTACTGTAATAGGAACATGTGCAATTTACAAATTTCTCCTCATTCTCTTAAAATTTTTGTCGTTACCGTCTGATATTGATGATTTGAAAATAAAGCAGCAAATAAACTACCTATTTTCAAATCATCGGGCCCAGACGGTAACGACAATCGCTTACAAGTTTAGTGAGAGAGCCTTACATTAGGAAAAATCCTTGGGCCTATTGGCTTACCGCTCGGCATGGGATGATTTGAAAAAGATAATTGCCTGTAATTCAAGCCTTTTCAAATCATGGCTATGGCGGTAAGCCAATAACTCTGAGGTATTTTTTTATCTTGCTGTCTTAAATATTTAAAATGTTTGCTTAAAAATCCAGCTTCAAATGTGCTTGTCTTTACTGTCTGAATGTTGGGCGATTTGAAAATAAGGAAGGCCAACTACTACAGCTTTTCAAATCGCCGGGACAGACAGTAAAGACAAGCTCTTAGGGGTTAACTACGAAAGTTTACATCAGAAAAATCCTTAGGCTTTTTGGCTAACCGCCCAGCATGGATGATTTGAAAAAATTATTGCTAATAATTCAAACCTTTTTCAAATCATTGGCCATGGCGGTAAGCCAATACTCTAACCTTGCTATTGAAGGGTCATACATTCTGGCATTCAGGTAGTACAGGCCGGATTCTTTATCATAATAGTAGCCGGCATAGGTAAACGGGTTATCGACTGTCCCTGTCTGCGAAGTAATATTGCCAAATGCATCATACTAATATGTTGCCTGAATTGTCCCTGTATTGTCAAGAAGGGATGTCACATCACCGTGACCGTTATACATATAGTTCAGTGTCTGTCCGCCGACTGTCCGGGCTAACAGGTTCGTTCCATAAACGTTTCTGGCGAATTGGTTTCCTTTGCCGTCCAGTTCAAGGACAACCTTATCACCCTCATAGATGAACCGGAGGATGAGAATTGGAAGTCGTTGGTGGCACGCAGACCATCGCCATAGTACGTGTACTCAACCATGGCATTGCCGGTGTTGCTCTTGATCATTTGGTTGAAAACATCAAAGTACTGGGCAAAGCTGACGAGATCTTCGGCATATTGCGTTGCGCCGTCTATCTCTTGTCCGGGTATGAACATCCCGAAATGCGGCGTTGGCGGGTTAACCGGGTCGATTTTTCTTATCTGTTCTGTTAGTTTGCTGGTATTATTGCCGTTATTGTCATAACCATATTTTGTGATTGTTTTGAGATCGCCTTCTAGCTTTTATAGGGTTAATGCCTTCATAGAGTTTGGCATGTCTATCATTCTTCTACTGTGAGAACTGGACGACCAAAGTCGTCTAAGGCCGTGAACTTTGACAGATTTTGCTTCATTTGCTCTATTTTTAAGGGTAGATTGTTTAAAAACTTGAACAATAAAGTATCCTATACATTTATACTTTATTGTTTTCTTTTTTTTCTAGTTGAAGGCCGCAATTTTTGCAGTAGTTGTCCCCTTCGTCCTGAATAACTAGGCGGCAGTTCGGACAAGTTCGTGTAGATGCTTTTATGTTTCTGTTTTTTGCTAGCTCTGCTGAGACAATGCCAGTAGGTACGGCAATTACGCCATAACCAAGAAGCATCAGCATGGAGGCAACAATCCTTCCCAAAGGTGTGACCGGTGTAATGTCGCCAAATCCGACGGTCGTAAGGGTCACAATCGCCCAGTAGATTGAGGCCGGAATACTGTCAAATCCGCTGGTTTCCCCTTCGATTAAATACATCATTGTCCCAACGATTACAACCACAACGAGGACCGCCTGCAGAAAGACAATAATTTTATAGCGGCTGGCCTTCAGCGCATTGATCAGCGAATATGATTCACCGACGTACCGGCCGAGCTTTAAGATCCGAAAGATCCTCAGTAGACGAAAGACCCTAAAAATCAAAGCAAACTGACTACCGGCGATAAAGATACTCAGATACGTTGGCAAGATTGCCAGTAAATCGGTTACGCCAAAGAAACTTTTCAGATATCTTAGTTTATTTCTTACGACCCAGATTCTGATGATATATTCAATTGTAAAGAGAAGCGTGATCACCCATTCCGCACCAGAGAGAATTGTGCGGTAATCCTGATTCAAATTGGGCAGCGACTCCAAACAGACAACGAGAATACTCAGCAGGATCAGCCAGAGCAGCGCAATATCAAAAGACCTCCCCGCATGGGTATCGTTCTCGAATACGATCGTAAATAATCTGTCTTTGAGCGAAAGATTTTTATTATTTTCCCCAGTCTTCACTTTTTCTGTCTTGTCTCTATGCGATTCTTTTACCATTTTTTATTCTCCAGTTATGATAAATTTAACCTATAATTTAAAAGAATAATTTTTTTGTATTATAGCATATTATTTTCCAAAATACGTCTTCCGTAGCTCTGTATGAATCTCTATTGTCCAAAATTAATCGAGGAAAGAATTTGGTTTACTTCTGCCAATCCTGCGCTATCCGAATAAGCAAGCTACTTTATATAACTCAAGGAAATTTTTACTGCTTACCAAAGTTCCGATTTTGCTGGATTGTGCGATAAATCCCCACTATAAAAGAGTAAGGTTTATCTAAGCCTTACTCTTAAACTATTCCATATTCTAATTTTTACAATACTCTCGTAAGCGGATTTACTTTTTAAAACAATCCGTCTATTACTCTTCCGATGATACAACCTTGCTTCGCAGTTCTCCGACCATGCTCGGTACGTCAATCTGCATCGGGCAGCGCTCCACACAACGTCCGCAGCGCAAACAGGTATACAGCATCGGAGCTGCAGCATCGGCTCCGCCTTCAACGAAGGCCGTCCAGACGGATCCTATGCCGCTTAAGTAGGTCTTGCCATAATGCCCTGCTGTGACCTGGAATACCGGGCACTCATACATGCAGCCACCGCAGCGCAGGCAGTGCGAAGCTTGGCTGAAATGTTCCTCCGCCATCATTTTGCTCCGGCCGTTATCAACAAAAATAACATAAAATTCTTTCGGTCCATGAGCGCCGTAAGTCGTAACCTTCTCGATATCCCCGGTCTTGCTCGGGCCGCTGATAATATTGACATAGCTCGGTGCTCCGTACTGGGCGTATCTCCACGTTACCTCAGCTGTCATCATAGCCTCGAGGAAAGATGGTACAAGTTTTTCGATCCCCACAATGACAATATGTACCGGCGGCGCACCCGTACAAAGCCGGACATTTCCTTCATTTTCAATAATGACAACCTGACCGGTATCGGCAGCAACCACATTGGCGCCGCTGATTCCAATATCGGCAGTGAAATATTTCTCTCTTAAGAATTCCCGTACGACCCCAACTTCCTGAGCAATATCGGGAGGCACTTCTTTTTTAAAGAAGTCGGAAAATATCTCGGCAACCTGTTCTCTGGGTACGTGGATTGCCGGAGACAGAATATGCATTGGGCGGTCATCCTTCAGCTGAAGAATGAATTCCCCAAGATCGGTTTCCCAAACCTCGTTTCCGGCTTTCTCCAGCCCGTGTCTGAGTTTAAGCTCTTCGCCCAGCATACTCTTGCCTTTCACGATCACCTTGCCTGTACCGACAATCTCATCGAGAATACGGAAAACTTCGTCCTTGTCTTTGGCAAAGAAAGCCTTGCCATGATTTCTTTCAATTGCTTCCATGGCTTGCTCCCTGAGCTCTCTGTTATGCTGCATCGAATATGCTTTAATTTCCCGGACTTCCTCGGCAAGCTTTTCCGTATGCGGATAGCGATCCATGGTTGAAGATACCGTCTCCCTGTAGGATTTTACAGCTCTGGTTATCGCCCGGTTAATATTAGGATCTTTACTTGCTTTATTCAAATTCTTGGTGTAGGCGCCAATTTCTTTATTCAAGTCAGTCATTAATCCTTAAACCCCCTAAATAAGAATTCAACCATATCATCCATGATCATCGGATGATTCTTATCGACACCGCTTTCCAGTGAAGATAAGCAGTACGGGCAGGATATCAAAGCCCGCTTTGCTCCAGTATCCGCCAATTCAACGACTCTGCGTTTAGAAATTGTTTTGGATATCTCGGGAAACAGCATTTTACTCGGACCTCCGCAGCAGGTTGTCCACTCTCTGCAGCGCAGCGGCTCAATATATTTTACACCGACTGCATCCAGAACATCTCTGATCTCCTGGGATATGCCAAGTTCCCTGGCCATCCGGCAGGAATCATGGATAACCACCGGATCCTTTTCATCAACAGCAGGAAGCAAATGCCTTTTTTCCCAGACCAATTCGATAAAAGTCTTCACCTGAATATCCGGAAAGTCAACCAGTTTGGGATAAATAAGCTTGAACATTTCCGCTGCATGCGGCGAAGTACAGACGACGACTTTTGCTTCGGTCTCTCTAATTCGTTCAGACAAGATCGCAGCATAGGACTTTAATTCTTGCCAAAAACCAAGTTCATCCAGCAAGGCACCGGTATACATATCTGCCCGAGGGTCATAACAAAGATCATAACCAAGCTTTTGCAAAATGATTGCAGCTTTATAATTTACAGAATAAAATCTTTCTTTGTCTTTGGCCAAGACAGAAGCATAGATCTTCTCCGCATTAATACCGGTCTTATTCACAATCTTTCTTGCTCCCATCAGCCAGGAGAAGAGGTTGCTGGACGAATCGACATAGATCAGTGTCTTGACAAGTGAATCAATATACGGCAAAAGCTGATATTCACTGCCTGTGTAAAACAGGATCTCACCTTTTTGGGGCAGCTTTAAATCTTTTACCCAGGAAGCTATCTCCTTTGGCTTCAGAGCCAGCGGGTTCTGATATTCAACAATATTATCTCTGATTAACGCCAAAACAGGCGGCAGTTTTTTCTTCTTAGGCAAAATCTCACAGCCCTTCTAATGAAATGGGTACATCAATTATTTAATACAAAAAAAAGATAATAGTAAATGCCCAGTAAAAATGTATTATGTATTCATAATTCGGGTAATACAATGATCTCTAACTTTAAAACATGTGAAGAAATAATACCCTGCATATTCTGGCCTTCACTCCCTTCTTATGATATGATAAGATAAAATTAATTTCCAGGCAAAACCAGAAAGAGGAGAATTCTATGGAAGAAAACATCACTCCGGCCAAACCCAGAAGAGGATTCTGGATAAAAATTATTCCGATTGTAATAATTATTGCGCTCATTGCTGCCATGATCGGCTTCAAAGGCTACATAATCGTTGAACCTGGCCACCGGGGCGTTATCGTCCAGCTTGGTAAAGTTATGCCGTACGTTTTAGACGAAGGGTTCCACATCATTGTACCATTTATCCAAGATGTTATTCCAGTTGAAGTCCGGCTTCAGAAAGACCAATCTGACCAAACTACCTCTTCCAAGGACCTTCAGGTCGTAAATACAACGATCGCTGTAAATTACCGGCTTAATCCGGGAAATGTCAACAAGCTCTTCCAGGATGTCGGCCTGGAATACAAAGAAAAAGTTATCGACCCGGCCGTTAGTGAATCGCTCAAGGCTGTAACCGCTCAGTATACCGCTGAAGAACTGATCTCTAAACGTTCGGAAGTCAGCGCCAAAGTCAAAGAGACGCTTGGTAAGAAGCTTGCAGTCTATTATATGGAACTGGATGACATCAATATCACCGAATTTGACTTCAGCGACCAATTCAATCAGGCTATTGAGGAAAAGCAGATTGCTGAACAGCAAGCCTTAAAAGCAAATCTTGATCTTCAGAGAATCCAAGTCGAAGCCCAACAGCAGATTGAACAGGCTAAGGCTGAAGCAGAAGCCCTGAAGCTGCAGAAGGATGTCATTACCCCTGAACTGGTAGAACTGCGTAAAATTGAAGCTCAGCTTGAAGCGATCAAGAAATGGGACGGCAAACTTCCGACCGTGACAGGCAGCGGCGCTGTTCCGTTTATCGATATCAGCAATCTGAACAAATAATTGTGATCGAATATTTAACTCTGTATATTTTAGATATTTAGGGATCTTAATGTCATTGTGTAAGGATGAAACAGCCCGCATTCTTTCAAAGGAATACGAGCTGTTTTTCTATTGAAAATCCGTTTGATTCCATAAAATAATTTTTCTTTTATCTGTCTCCATCCAGAAGGTTCCCAAGTCCTCCAAGGATACTCCCCTCGCCTTTCTGGGCCCCACCAAGCCTCGGCGCAGAAGCAATGATTCTGTCCGCGAGACGGCTGAACGGCAGAGACTGCAGCCAAACTTTGCCGGGACCGGAAACAGTTGCAAAGAATAGTCCTTCCCCGCCAAAGAAAGCAGTTTTGATGCCTCCGACAAATTGAATATCATAGCAAACGCTGCCGGTCATTCCGACGAGACAGCCGGTATCGACCCTGAGGGTTTCTCCCGGCCGAAGTTCCTTCTCGACAATTGTTCCGCCGGCATGCAGGAAAGCCAGGCCATCTCCCTCGAGTTTCTGCATGATAAATCCTTCACCGCCAAAGAATCCGGTTCCGAGTCTTTTGTTGAATTCGATGCCGATCGCTACCCCTTTTGCGGCACATAAAAAGGCATCCTTTTGGCAGATTACTTTACCGTTATACGCAGTTAGATCAACCGGGATGATTTTCCCGGGATAAGGGGCCGCAAAAGAAGCATGCGCTTTGCCTGCCCCACTGTTGGTAAATAGGGTCATAAAAAGGCTTTCTCCTGTTAGCAGCCTTTTCCCTGCTCCAAATAGCTTCCCGGTAAGTCCCCTATTTTCTCCCTGTCCGGATCCGTCCCCGAAGATGGTTTCCATCTGAATGCCCGGTTCCATAAACATTAAGGCTCCTGCTTCCGCAATCACACTTTCAGCCGGGTCCAATTCAATCTCAACAAACTGCATGTCATCCCCGTAGATCTTATATTCGATTTCGTGAGCTTTTCCCATGTTATCTCCTCTCTTCCCTGCTTATCTATTACCAATTGTTTTCCATATAAATTATTTTCCATATAAATTGCTAAAATCCTGCTTACTTTTTCTTTTAACAGAAAATCTTGACGATTTACAGGGAAATCTCAATGACATGGTTTTTCCCGTCGTCGCTTAACGCAATTGGAAAATGATCCTGGACTTTATCATCGACTTTAATTTTGGTAAACGTCATACTTTCACCAGTTTCGGCACCTGCCGGCTGCCGGCAGTTTACTGTAATCTGATACGTTGAATTTTTATGCCGGTAGGTCAGGGAGTATGACTCCCAGTTAGACGGGACACACGGGGTTAACGACAGTTTATCCCCTGCAATCTGCAACCCGAGAATACCCTCCAGTGCCGCCTGATACATCCATCCGGCAGCGCCGGTGTACCAAGTCCATCCGCCTCTTCCGACATTCGGCTGAACCGCATAGACATCGGCAGCAATTACATAGGGCTCTGCCTTATATTGACTGACTTCAATACCGGTACGGGCATGGTTGACGGGATTCAGCATTTGAAACAGCTCCATCGCCTTATCCCTGCTACCAAGTTTACTGAACGCCAAAATTGCCCAGGCAGCCGCATGTGTATATTGTCCGCCATTCTCTCTGACTCCGGGAATATAGGCTTTAATATACCCGGGGTTTTTATCTGTTTTATCAAACGGCGGTGTCAACAGTTTTAACAAGGCTGCCTCCTTATCCCACAGATATCTTTCTACCGCCAGCATGGCATCTGCTGCTCTGCTCTTTAAGGCACTGCCGGACAGTATAGACCAGGACTGGGCAATCGCATCAATTTGACACTCGGAGTTTGTGATTGAACCTACCGGAGACCCGTCATCATAATAAGCGCGCCTGTACCAGGAGCCGTCCCAGCCATGTTTCTCCATATTAACCTGCAGCTCATCGAGGATTCCGGTATATTTTTCAACTCTTTCGTTATCATCCTTTCTGGCACAAATCGGGATGAACCTTTTAAGAACTGCCAGGATAAACCAGCCAAGCCAGACACTTTCTCCATTTCCTTCCCTGCCAATCGCGCTAAATCCGTCATTCCAGTCCCCGGTCCCAATCAGAGGCAAACCGTGCCCGCCAAATCGCAGGCTGCGGTCTATCGCCCGTACACAGTGTTCATATACTGAACCACTCTGCTCTGAGGTCTCTGGAACGGCATAACGTTCGTCTTCGTTTTCCCCAAGTGCTTCAAGTTTTAGAAAGCTTGTTTTCTCTTCTAAAATACTGAAATCTTCGGTATGTTCCAGATAGTCTGCTGTTACGTAAGGCAGCCACAATAGGTCATCTGAGAATTTTGTCCTGATTCCTTTGCCGGTCTCCGAATGCCACCAGTGCTGTACATCTCCCTCCGGAAACTGTCTGGAGCTGTGCAGGATAATCTGCTTGCGTGTTATTTCCGGTTTGATGACGGCCAGGGGCATGACATCCTGAAGCTGATCCCTATAGCCGTAAGCCCCCCCTGTTTGATAGAATCCTGATCTGGCCCAAATCCTGCAGACAATGGTCTGATAGAGCAGCCAACGGTTTACCAGTAGATCAAAGGACGGCTCCGGAGTTGAGATCTGAATACGTGACAAAACATCATCCCAATAGTGGCTCACATCCTGAAATGCCTCTTCGATTCTGTCCGGACTGCGAAAAGCTTGAACCAAGGAAAGTGCCTTTTCTCTATTTTGTTCATCCCCAAGCAGAAAATAGACCGTTTTTTCTTCTCCGGGATCCAAGGTTACTTGAAGCTGCAGGACTGCACAAGGATCAATATTCGTACCCATCTTGCCTGAAAGACAAGACAATATCCCTTTCGGTTTTGTCAGGCTGCCGCCTACACCAAGAAATTCAATACGGTCTGATGTTGACGATAGATAATCCGCACCGAAACCGGTAATAAAGGCTGCTCTTCCGGCAAACTCTTCCTGGTAGACATTCTGGCAGAAGATGGTTTTATCGTGCAGCTCGGTGAGCAAATAAGGCATGTTTTGTTCCCTGTTTACCCCCAGCACCCATTCCAAATAATAATAGAGTGAGAGACGTTTCGGCAGCGTATTTTTATTGGTCAGCCTCAACGCTGTAATTTTCAGATTCTGTCCTAGCGGGATAAAGACCCTCGTCTCCTGGTTAATTCTGAAGCTGGAATGTTCAAAGACCGTGTACCCCTGACCATGCCTGATAAGATAAGGCTGACTGTCCCTGACTGGCTGCGGCAGAGGTGACCAGTAGTCTTGGGAATCTTCATCCTTGATAAAGACAGCCTCCCCGCTGACATCGAGCAGCGGATCGTTTGACCACGGGGATAGTTTATACTCCCTGCTGTTTTGGGACCAGGTATAGCTCGCCCCTGCTTCAGAAATGATTGTCCCAAATTTTTCATTCGCGATAACATTGACCCAGGGCAACGGGGTTGGCTGATTTTCCTCATTGATGATTACATATTCTTTTCCGTTGTCCGTAAATCCGCCATAGCCGTTAAAGAACTTAAGGCCTTCTGTCTTTTTACTCTCCAAGACAGTGCGGTGCGTTTTACTTACATTCTGTACAGGCAGGCTGTCTTTTTCTAACCGCCCGTTGGTAATACGGTTGCCTGCGATTTGTTCTATTGTGATTCTTTCGCCAGAAGTTTGTTCACCGGCAGCCGGCTCGTCTATGATCTTTTCACCAGCTCGCAGACACTTCATGATCTGGTGGTTTAAAGATCCGTTTTCGCCGGAAAATATGACGCTGGCGACGGTATGAAGCAAAACGTCATCCTCCGCGGAAAGCTGATCTTTTTTCAGAAGAAATACGCCTCCGGGTTTATTGACAAGTTTCCGAACATGGCTGATGCTGATTTTTTCCATAATAACTTCCTGGATCGCCTGGAAGTATCCCGTTTCGTCCTCATTGAAAATAACCAAGTCGATGTAGAGGCCTTTGATTTTCCAATATTCATGAATGGTCAGGATTTGATCCACCAGCTTGAGCTGGCTGCTGTCCTGAATCTTCAGCATGACAACCGGCAGGTCTCCTGATATGCCATGAGACCAGAGAGAGGTTTGTCCAAGCTGATTAGATGCTGCGGGGCTTTTCTGGATTGGGCAGCCATAGATGACCTGCCCGGCCAGACTGGAAATCATATTGGCTTCTCCAAAAGACAGTTGAAGGTTCGTTAATTCCATCAGATTTTGCGACCATGCCAATTCCTTGGCTTGCGTGATCACATAGCCACTGCGGTATTTCTGGGCAAGCTGAAGGACAGATTCCAGCTTATTGCCGTATCCGGTCAGGAAATAGACAGATACCGTTCTTCCCGGATCAATTCTCACCCTGGCCCGCAAACTTAAGATTGGATCAAGAACCGCTCCTACCGAATTGGACAAAGGCTGGTTAATATCCATGACCCTAGGGTCGGCCAACGTTCGTCCGCGTCCAATAAATTTGACTCTGTCTGTCTCATACTCGGTTTCCCCAAACATATTTCCTTCACTGAACAAGGTATGCATCATATAATGTTCAGCATTGTGCAAATGCCGCGGCCGCCGAAAAGCGACAAGGGTATTATTTTCATACTTTGTCTGGATAAACAGCTTGCTGAAGGCGGGATGAGCCATATCCGCCGAGATTTCATCCAAAGCAACTTCCACATAACTTGTCAGCTGGAGATCCCTGGAATAACTGCTTTGATTGGTCAGCGTGATTTTCCTGATCTCTACAGGATCCTCAGGGGCGACGAATACATCTGTCTGCGTGATGATATTTCCGTCTTTGCGGATATACTTGACCGTATTCGGGAAACAGGTTACCTTGTATTCCTCAGGCTGCGTCTGTACCGGTTTGGCTGTAGCCGACCAAAGATTTCCCGAATTAAGATTTTGGACATAGAAAAATGTTCCGTACCTGTCCATGGCGGGATCTTTGCGCCAGCGGGTCAGAAAAAGATGATTATACTGACTGTAGCCTGTACCGGAAAGCGTAAGCATGACGGCATATTCCCGGTTCGAAATGAAACTGCAGCGCGGAACCCGGGTATTCGGACTCAGGTAGACCACAGGTTTCTCTCCGAGTTTGCAGGAAATAGCGCGGACTTCCTTTTCCCCGGTTTCTTCGATGATCGGATTAAACGTATATTCTTTCAACGGAACCTGCTCCTGCAGCAGCATTTCAATCGATTTAATGACCGGTTCCCGGTGGAAGCGCTCCTGCATCCTGTTTGCTTCAAGGACATTCCCTAAGGCGATCAGGCTCATCCCCTGATGGTGAGACATATAGCTCTTGACGATGCTGGATTCCTCATTATACGGAACTCTGCTTTTGGTATAGTCAATCGCTTCAAACAGTCCGAATACACCGTTATAACCTTTATTTTTCATCAAATGGAGGTTTTCCATACTTGCTTTAAAATCAATCGGCAGCGCCATAAAAGTCGAATACGGGGATATGACCATATCCTTGGACAATCCTCTTTTCAGGCCTAAGCCCGGAACGCCAAAAGCTTTATATTGGTAATTATTCTGGATATCAAAACAGAAAAATCCCGATTCGGATATCCCCCACGGCATTTTGGCCTTTTCCGCATGCGCCTGTTGAATCTTTACCACAGAGCGATAGGATTCATCAAGGAGCGTTCCACGATAGTTCTTAAACAGAATAGAAGGCATTAAAAACTCAAACATGGTTCCACTCCAGGATACCAGACAGCGCCTGCCGTTTATTCTGGTCAGCGGCCGGGCCATCTTAAACCAGTGGCTTTGAGGCACATCCCCTTTGGCGATCGCCAACAGACTGGTCTGCCGGGCTTCCGAGGCCAGCAAGTCATAATAAGATTTATCCCGTTTTCGCTCTGTTAAATTGTAGCCGATCGTAAACAGCTTGATCTGGTCGTCAAACAAGGGCTTGAAGTTCATTCTGTACACTAAATGATGAAGATCTTTCTGTAGCTTCCCAGCACGGAGCAAAGTTAAAACAGCTCGTTTAAGCCCGCGATAGAGATAAGGCTGTAATTCCTTACCGGTAGTTTCTGGATTGTTCAGCAAGCCCAGATATTCCCGAATAAGAGATTTGACCGGGTACTGTCCGAGCTTTCGCAAAGAATCAGGCAGGTTAGGCAGGGTCAGGAACGGGAAAAAATATTCCAGCGCATTTTTTTGGTCTTGAAGCATCCGAGCCAGAGCCTCCGGCCAAAAATCTTTGGTGATCAGCCTGAGGTCTGTTTCGGGTTTCTCAGCCGTATTTCCGTTTTGATCTGCGGAATTCCTGAAACGATTGCGCGTCAGTTTTGCCCATTTGTCTACGAATGCATAACAAGTTTGAAGGTCTGTTATTCCTGCGCAAGCTCCGACTTTTTCAGCTCGCTCGCTTGCCATGATAGCTTTCAATTCTGTGCCAAAAGATTCCCTGACGTCAGGATCAACCGTGCCGGCATTCTCCTGACTCAGCAGATAAGTATCCATGAACCCGTGCAGCATGTTTTGCCCGATCAGTGGTTTCCCTGAAATTTCGGCCAGGCCGTTTTTTAGCGCGATCATATAGCCTGCCATGTTTCCGCTGTCAACCGTTGAAATATAGATCGGGTGAAGCGGTTCCAGCGTCTGCGTATCGTACCAGTTATAGATATGCCCATTCCATTTTGGCATTCCTTGGATCGTCCGGAGCGTATTCCTGATCCGGCTCAGCATTCTTTCCGTGCTTACATAGCCGAGATCTCCGGCTGTAAGATTAGCCAACAGCGCCAGCCCGATGTTGGTAGGTGATGTCCTGCAGGCCTCTCCTTTATGCGGTTCCATCTGGATATTATCCGGAGGCAGATAATTGTTTTCCGCATTGACAAAAAGATCAAAATAAGCCCAGACCTGCCGAGAGAACATACGAAGCACCCGGCGGTCTTCGGAAGAAATCTCTGTGATAGAATCGGTATAGGGCAGACTCATTCGGTAGGCAAGCCATGGCGACGCCAGCCAGCTGATCAACAAGATTGTTAGGATTATCCCCGTAAGCAAGCTCACATAAAAATAACCGAATAGAAAGAAAAGGCTCATCACGATGCCGCGCACCATTCTATGATAAAAATTCCAGGGGTCTAACTGAAGATACGTTTCAGAATCTGCAGCCGTCTCCCATTCGAGTAAATTGCGTTTGGTGATGATTTGTCTCCCAAGACTCCTAAATACGGCATCCAGTTGATTATACGCTTGATACGGCAGCACCGTGATGCTGAACAGGATCTGGCTGATTCCTAGTTTTAGCTCAAACTTAAAGATCCTGAAGGTTATACTGCGGTCGATGAGGCGTCCGCCAATGTTCAGAAGCAGCGGTAAACTCAAACTCAGCAGGACTAAAATCGCCAGCTGGCTGAAGAACTGATGCAACACGGTAACGGCTAAAAAAAGAATAATTATCTGAAAAGGCGTTTCCAGGCTCCGTCTGAGATTGTCAAAAATCTTCCAGCGGGATACAGCGGAAAAGTCCTGCTGAAACATATAACGCGCAATTTGCCAGTCTCCCCTTATCCAACGATGCGCCCTTTTGGTATGCGACAGAAATTTGGTCGGATATCCGTCAAAAAACTCAATATCCGTCGCTAAGGCTGTACGCGCATAGAGACCTTCAATTAAGTCGTGACTCAGGATCCTATTATCCGGAAAGGCATTTTGGGTTACGGCGTGAAATACTTTCAGATCATAAATGCCTTTGCCTGTGAATATTCCTTCGCCAAAGAGATCCTGATAGATATCTGAAATCGCGCAGGTATAAGGATCAATGCCTGCTGTTCCGGTGAACACCCTGGCAAAAGGCGAAGCAAACGCGCTTGCCGCCGTGAGACCGATCCGTGGCTGAATAATACCATAGCCATAGGCGATACTTTTGCCGTTGTCAGCCAGTCTTGCTTCATTCATCGGATGCGCAATTGTACCAATCAGCTTGCGTGCAGAATCTCTGGGCAATATTGTATCGGCATCCAGTGTGATAACATAGCGGATTCCTTGCATGGCTTCCGGCTTTCCTGTCCGGATAAAGTAACTCGTCTCTCCTTCGTTCAGAAGCAGCCGGTTGAATTCAATCAGCTTTCCCCTTTTTCTTTCCCATCCCATCCAGACCTTATCTTTTTCGTTCCATTTTCTTTCTCTGTGAAAATAGAAAAAACGCTCCTCCCCATATTTGTCATTCAGTCTTGCCGCCGCTTTGACACCCGCCTGAATGATTTCATCATCCCCGGTCTGTTTGGCCGCAGGGGCATCTGCAAAATCACCGAGAACGGCAAAACACAGGTTCTGATCCCGGTTGCTTAAATAGTGTGTCTCCAGTTGTTTCATTTGCTGCCGGACTTTGGACGGATGATTGAAAATTGCCGGGATCACAACAATTGTTTTGTATTGTTCCGGTATCCCGTTATCCAGGTACAATTTCGGCAGAAAGTTCGGAGACAGCATCCTGCAGAACAGACGATTAATGAGACAGACAGCCATGCCATTGATCAGGATCAGCGCTCCAATCAGGCCCAGAAGCATACTGCCTGATAATACATTGCCAGAATTGTTTTTTGTCAGATCGAGAAAAATAAGAAAAGGTATCACTGTCGCCAGAAATATTAACCCAAGGTAGGACAAGGCAGGTTTTAATTTTAGATAACAGTATATGCCATGAAAGGACTTTTTTACCCTGCCCCAACTGTCGGCCAGCTCCTTTTCCAGGCGCACCTTGCCGGAACCAAACAAGTAATAACCAACGTGGCTAAAAGGCGCAGACTGGTTCTGGGCAGCTAATTTTTCCAATGTTCTGGCCACAATAATTTCTGTAACTTTATATTTTCCTGCCAGACCTTCTATTTCATGCCTGTATTTGTCCCGGGAATCAAAATCCATCTTGTCAAATATTTTGGCCGGATCCTTTTGAAGGGTTTGCTGTACCAGACTGACATTTTCGAAAAAAGCAGACCAGTTCTCAGCGTTAATCTGTTTGATATCCGTGACAAGTTTGCCCATGGCCGCTCCCTGGGCTGTCAGAAAATGATGTTCTGAATTTACGGCCTTCTCCACCGTTGTATTTTGTCTGCTGGCCGCATTATCAAGCCAGTTGTATAGTATTTTAGCTTCTAGGCCATGTTCCTTAAGCTTTCTGGCGATTCTTTCCATAAAAATTGCCGTGAGCACGTCTTCCGGATCCTGCCCCGATGCAGGAGGCATCTCAGACGCAGGCATTTCAGCGTCCGTGTATCCCTCAAATACAGTCTTTAACCAATCATCAGCTTTTCTTCTTTCGGCCTGGATATAAAGAATACGCTCAACCTGATAGTAGACTTTTTCCAGCAGCAGTACTTTTAGCATCATTGGAACAGCCCATATCTCAGCAGATGAAAGTGGCGCCTCTTCCTGATACCCGGCAATAAACGCCTTTAACTGATCAAAATTCAATTCATGTTCGCACTGTTTTAGAAATTCAGCTATAATCAGATAAATTCTGGGGTAACCGGCGTTATCCCCTCCTTTTAAATACTGCAGCTTGCTTTCATATTCTTTGGAGATATCCTTGGTCAGTCCTGTGATTAATTCGCTGATAATGTAGTAGTTGTCCAGGTACCATTCTGCTGCGGGAATGACGTCTTCCGTTTCATAGTAATATTCATTGATTGGAGAATAAGCTTCACGGATATAGGCACTTTGTCTTTTAATAACCGGCAGCAGGCTCCGACCTTTAGGGGTAAGCCCCAGCCAGTTATGGAATTGAGCAAGTTCCGAGATCTTCATATTTCAACCCCAACATATTTTTTTCTTTACTCATTATGTCCATTTCTGCGGGCATAATTCGTAATTTGCAGCCTGCTGGGGCAAATCGCCGCTCTTCGCCATCCGTGGTACCACGACATTAGGCCATCCATGGCCGTCAACCATTGGAATGTCTTAACGCTTAGGCTTTCTGTTTATTGAACGCTGCTGTCACTAAAAGTTCGCTTGTGTATTTTGTGCAAGTCCGCAATATTTTGAGAAATAAGTAGAAATAATTACATCTTATAACAGAGACAGGGGTGTATCGAAACTAAAGTTTCGATACACCCCCTTGCTGAATTAAGCTTTGGCCTTTTTAAATTTACAGCGTTTGTTGTATTAGGCGAAAATAGTTATCTTAAGAAAAATAACCTTGAAAATCTTCGAGGGACATCAGTATCTCCCGTGGTTTATTGCCCTCACTGCGGCCAACGACGCCGGCGTCCTCCAGCATATCCATAAGGCGGGCTGCCCGGGAATACCCAACTCTCAGCCGCCTTTGCAGATAAGATACCGAAGCAATCCCGGATGTAATCACCAGCTCGCCGGCTTCAGCAAAACGCTCGTCAAGATCTTCATCTGGCTTTTCAGAGGTTGTGGTTTCTTCAAGCAGATTTTCATCGAGCTCATAAGCCGATCTGCCCTGTTTTTTCCAATGTTCAATGACATTTTTTGTTTCTTGCTCGTCGATAAAGCAGCCGTGAACTCTTTGGGGTTTATTTAGGCCAATCGGGGAATACAGCATGTCCCCTTTGCCCAATAATTTCTCGGCACCGCCCCCATCAAGGATCGTTCTGGAATCAATTTGCGAGGAAACGGCAAAAGAAATCCGGCTTGGGATATTCGCTTTAATAAGTCCTGTAATAACATTCACCGACGGACGCTGCGTGGCGATGACCAGATGAATCCCTGCCGCTCTCGCCATTTGAGCAAGTCGGCAAATAGCCTCTTCGATTTCATTGGCAGCTACCATCATAAGATCGGCCAGCTCGTCAATCACGACGACAATGTAAGGTAACGGTTTATCCATATTCCTATTGAAGTGATCAATGTCACGAACGCCACTGGAGGCAAACAGTTCATAGCGGTCTTCCATTTCCCTGACAATGAATTTAAGGTATTTGGATGCTTTCTTCGGATCGGTAACGACCGGTGAAAGCAGATGGGGGATGCCGTTATACTGGTTAAGTTCAACCATTTTGGGGTCGATCAAAAGCAGTTTGACCTGATCCGGTGTATAGGAAAACAGCAGCGAATTCAAAAGACAATTGATAAAAATACTTTTCCCGGAGCCGGTAGCGCCGGCAACAAGCAAATGCGGCATTTTTGCGAGCTCACCAATAACAGGCTGGTCCGCAATATCTTTGCCAAGCGCTATTTTCAGCTTACCGCCAGAACCCATAAATGATTCAGATCCAATCACTTCTCTAAAGTAGACGGTCCTGGACTTTTGACGCGGCACTTCAATCCCTACAGCCGCTTTGCCCGGGATCGGTGCTTCAATTCGGATATCTCTCGAAGCCATGGCCAAAGCAATATCATCTGCCAGATTGACAATTTTACTGATTTTCGTTCCCGGAGCAGGTGAGAGCTCATAACGTGTGATAACCGGGCCGACGGTAATATTGGTAACTTTTGCGGTCACTCCGAATGTGCTTAAGACATCCTCCAGAAGCTCCGGGTTTGTGCGTTCTGCCGCCGCGGTACTGTTTTCCCTGCGCCGCAATAATTCGATCCTCGGCAGTATCCAGGCTTTCGTTTTGATGTCGTCGTAGTCGTATTCCGCAGGGATATCTGCAGATACATTTACTGATGGTTTTGATTCATACGCCTTATAAAAATTTCCGTAAATTTTTTCTTCAGTCACAGGAGCCGCTGCCGTCACTTGCGTTACGGGAGCTACTTGCTGCCTTTCCTGAAAATAGTTGTTTCTCTGAAACAGAGTATCCTGTTTTTTCTCTTTATCTGCGCTTTCCAACGGAAATGTATTGTTTTTCCTGACATCTTTCTTACTCTCTTTGAAATAGTCTTTAAATCCATTCATACTGACCGTATTTTCTGAAATATAGAAACTTTTATTTCCTTCGCCAAAATACGAAGAGAAATTTGCTCCCAAATGTCCCAGGTGATCCTTAGTTGCGACCGGTTCGTCATTCACAAACAATCGCTCGGCAAAATAGGATGAAAAGCCATTTTCGCGCGCCAAGCTCACCGGTATGCCTGTCTCAGGTTCAGAAGCTGCCTTATTCCCCAACCGATTGGCCTGAACTTCTCTGGACCTGGCGGTACTGATCCTTTTCGACAGTTCATCTGATCTAGCTTGTTCAGTTGATCTGGCCTTGTCAACTGGCCGGTCCTTCATTATATTCTTTTTCCGCTTATATTCATCATATCTGTTATCATATTCATCATCTTCATCTTCATCATCGTCGTCATCATCGTCAAATTCCTGTTCACGCTTTGTTCCGGACATAAGCCAACAAACAACCGCAAAAATCAAACAAATTACCGGCAGACCAAGCGCGTAATTTCCGAGAAGTTCTTTAAAGAAACTAAAAACGTTGGTCGAAAACTCCTGGATCTCGAAATATCCCAGGATCCCAATCAGAAACATAAAAAAATACAGCAGCGAAAGTGCTTTTATAAGTATTCTTCCAACCAGCCTCAAGGTTTACCACTCCTAACATTTATCGATATCATTGATCTCAGTCGATCTGCAGATATTCCATAAGATTAAGCACGCATTTTTCCGGAACCGAGACCTCTCCAATTTCGACCTGACTGAAAAAGCCATGATAGTCGCTGCCACCTGTTGCGAGAGTCCTGTATTTTCGTGACAGTTCTTCAAAATAGGTAATCTTCTCTTCGCGTTGAGCCCAGTAACCGTAATAGACTTCAATTCCAATCGGCTTGTAACTCAAAAGATCCTCAGTCAGGGACTGGTCGATTAGTCCCGGATGAGCCAGGACAGGAAGCCCGCCTGTTTCGAGAATCAGATCAACCGCATCAGGAAAGGGGTTGCCTTCATAGGGTATATAGGCCGTTCCGCCGGGTCTGAGACAGGACGCAAGATTATCCCAATTAATAGTGAGATTTTGATCACGTTCAGTTTTATTCCAGATCGCGTAAATAATATGAGACTTGCTGACGACGCCTTCGAAACTTGCTGTATTTTCAATCTCCTGCCATTCGAGCACCAGTCCCAAATCTTTTAACTTTCCGAGCATTAATTTTGTAACAGCAGTTCTCTCTTTACGGATTTGCTGAAGCTTTTCCTGAAGATAGTCATTATTAATGTCTCGGTAATAGCCCAGCAGGTGAATCTCCTGGTTCTTGTAATAGGTATTCAACTCAAGTCCGGGTATAATCCGAATTCCGTAATCCGGCGCAATGTTTTGCGCCTTGGTGACACCGGATGTTGTCTCATGATCGGTAATGGCGACAATATCCATCCCTTTTAAAGAAGAAATTTGCAAAATCTCTTCAACCTTGAGACTTCCGTCAGACTGATTGGTGTGAATATGAAGGTCAGTTTTCAATCGTAACGATCCTCTCGCCAAGATTTGCTATAATGTTTTCTTTTATACTATTTTATTCGTTTTTTACGGCAAAAATCCTTCAAAATAATTTGAATGATTGTTATATGTATGATCTGCCATCAATTTAAATGCAGACTGAAATGTTAACTGAAATGTTATCGTTGACACAATCAAGTAATTCCGATATAATAGCTTTCGTCGTCAACTGTAGGAAACACCTAGGGGATTAGTTTAATGGTAGAACAGCGGTCTCCAAAACCGTCAGTGAGGGTTCAACTCCTTCATCCCCTGCCAAGTAAATTTGAGGCTCAGAGGCCTTTTTTTATTTTTTGTATTTATGCTTTGGGGCAGACTTTTGGATAGATTTTTTTAACCGAAGAAAAAAATAAGGGAATCGGAATTATCCGACTCCCTTATTTTTATTTCTGTTTTTTTAGGTTATGATCTTTTTGATTTCAGATCATTTTGAAAGATATGTATCACTTGATTTATTGTTTTTCTTTAAGCCTTTACTATTAAGTCTAAGATGAAATAGCACTAAAACAACTAATAAGAAACCTGGAATAACATGGACGCTTTCAAAGATTTCCTTGGGAATCATTTCATTTGTTAACGCAGTAATCACCAAGATCAGAAGATCAATACAAAGCAATACATTAACAATTTTATTTCCTTTATCCGTATCCAATTCTATCACTCCTTTCATTAAATGTAGGTAATATGTTAACAATTGATTATGTCATTTATGTGAAATAATGGTGACAGTTATGTGAAATTTGAATGGACAAAGTACATTCAAATTTTATATCGTCCTGTTTCTTTTAATTTGCAATTTTTCTGTGTTTTTGATTACTTGGGAACATCTACAAGATTGAAACGGTATAAAAAGATTTTGTAATCCCATACTAAAATTAAAGGAGGGTTAATATGAGCTGGAGAGAATCGCGATTTATGCAAGTTGTGTGGACCGTCATTCGCGTATATATTGGCTGGGAGTGGCTGAGTGCCGGTATCAGCAAAACTTTTGGAGCAAGTGCTGCAGCCTGGGTAGGCCCGAACGCGGGAGCGGCCGTTACAGGTTTTTTACAAGGAGCTCTGACCAAAACCGGTGGCCAACATCCTGATGTATCCTGGTGGTATGCATCATTTATTCAAAATATTGCTCTTCCGAATGCCAAAGTGTTTGGTTATGTGATTGCCTGGGGAGAACTTCTGGTTGGCTTGGGATTGATCCTCGGTTGCTTCACGACCATCGCTTTACTTGCGGCAGTCTTTCTGAACATGAGTTATCTACTGGCTGGTGCTGTCAGCACCAATCCAATGTTATTATTCTGGGAAGCTTTACTGCTTTGGGCCGGGGCAGCTGCCTACTACTGGGGAGTGGACAGGATACTTATACCCCAGTGGAAAAAACGACGACTCAAGCAGGGTATTGCGTAACAAAGTTTAATATCATGCTGCTTCATAATGTTAAAGACACGGGGAAAGCCCATGTCTTTAACATTTTTTTCGTTATATTTTTTCGTAATATGTTTCCCTCTATAACAAAAACAAAGATTTTTCAAATTCTTTAACAAAATACTTCTTCCCTTTGGGGATCACTGTATGTCCCTCAGACTCCAGCAAAAACTTCTGATGATCCAGACCACCGGGAAACTTATCATTCAATTCTCCGCCTTTCTTAAGCGTCCGCCAGTACGGGGTAATATCCGGATTACCGGCATCCTCTCTTTCTTGCGAAGCATTGGCGGCGGTATTAATAAAAATCCCTGCCGTCAGCTGACAGGTGAAATCGGCTTGATGTTTTTTGGCCAGATAAGCTCTGATCTCATCGGAAGTAATCAGTTTGCCCGGAGGTATCCTTTTCATGACTTCATCATACTCCAGCGGAGCGGCAATCAACATATTTCCAGCACCAAACCGCTTGGCCATCTTCTCGTCATAGCCAATAAATTCTATTCTGGGCATATCTTTTGCCTGATGCAGCTTTTCATCAAACGTTTTTCTAGCCATTTTTTTCCTCATAAAAACCATTGACTCCTCAAGAGATCAATGGTATATTTAAGTTTAATTAGATTTTATTTATATTTTAATATAACTTCTCTACATTACTATATCACACATCTTTCTGATTGTCAATATCCTCTTGCATCATCCTCTAATCAAATCAATGCAACAGTGAAAGGATGTCGGAAATGGAACCATTTATGCTGCTCCCTCCTGCCATGATCAACAAGATGTCCGTGCATGAGATCCTGGAATGCAACGACCAGACGGCCCGCTTTGGTTTACAGCTTTCAGCATCAGAAGCCTTAGAGCTTGTAGAAACACGCGCTCATTCTCTTCGCAGCTTCGGACGGGTTGAATTTGCAGGCGGCATGATTAATAAGCTCATTCTCCGCTTTTGTGATTCCCCTTTTCTCTCCTGTCATAATTATGCCGCTGCCCTAAATGACCTGATCGAGGCATTTTATTATTTTAAGAATGAGACGCTTGATGAAATAAGCGACGACGAGTTGATCGGACTGATGAAGGTTTATTTTGACGGGAACTGTCAGGGCTCGCTTGAGTTGCTGCAAAACCGCGAACTGGAAACGCTTGCCCGTAATATCCGCTATGGCCTGACGGATTATTGGAATGTACACCCCAACGAAGATGATCCGGACAATGAGGAGGTGGACGTATGGTGAATTTACTCAGAAAACACGCGGTATTGAATATGTCTCTTCCTGAAAGCGCTGTTCTTCAGTCACTTTTGGAACAGGCTTTTCAGCATGGACTGCTGACTGACGTTGAACTTCAGCATATGCAAACACAAATCGTTAAACTCCTGACAAAACAACTGAAACGGTTTACACATGGCGACAGCTGCTCCGTAAAGTCGGAAACAGCGCAAAGTATCATGCTGTCCATCCTGTATACGATCGGTATCTATCTGAAGAGCCTTTCTAATCCCAGTCTCTGTCTGGATTGTCTCAAACAAGACCAAATCAATGATCTGTTTCAGGAAGGCAGAAACATTATTAATCTTCGCATCAGTGAAGCCAAAACACTTCTGTCTGTAATTAATCATGACGGTTTGACCTTTGCTAACCAGGCCTATAGCGATACGCTCGAAAATGGCATTCCGGCATTTTTTACAGCTTATGATCCGGAATTCGCCGCGCACGAAACACCCGGTTCAATCGATTACCCGCTTAGCAATGATCAGATGGATTTAACAGGGATTGTCTATATTCATCATTACTTGCAGCAATTATACCATGAGGATACGTTCTGCCTGAATTTCCCCGATGAAGACATCCAATGTTTGCTGCGTGGGTATCACGATCATTCCGAGGACTTGCTGCTGAATATTTTTGAGCTGGTATTAGCCCAATCACTTGGCTCAGTACTGGCCGGCAAGTCTGCGCGTCAATTGAATATCAGTCAACAGGATCGGGAATACCTTCAGCAGAAATTATCAAAGCTCCCCGACCAGGAATTTGATGTTATGCTGCAGAATGCTTTGACCCAAGTCAGCGATGAGCTCGCGTTTAATGACAGGAGTCAGGTTCAGCTGCTTCAAGAAAGTATGGCTTCTTTTGCTGTCAGGCTCAAAAATGCTTTGCATAATGGGCGGTTGGAAGCAGTCTTTATTACTTTAAAAGCGCAACCGGAGCGCCCTGCGATCATTTTTGAAGACGGACCGGGCTTAGCAGATGACATATTCCGAGACATTGCCGAAGAAATCCGACAATGCCGCTATATTGAAGATAAGCTTGCAATCATCCGGAGGGAAATTCACAGCGCTGCCGACCTGGCAGATATTCTCGAAGCATCCTGCCTTTTGGAAGATGAATATGACAGTATTTATCATTCCTTAACCACGCTGGAACTTGCGCTGCTGATCAAATCACTCCCGGCGCCCGATCCATCATTTTTTATCCATTCCGGGTACGCGGCCTCTGAAGAAATGAAAGAGTGGCAAATCCGGCTGATTTCCTTTGTTGACCAGCTTGTGCCGTCTGAACGAGCTAACCTGCTTCATCTTGTCAAAGGTCTGACGATTATATAAAAAATGTACCTCTGAGATACCGTCCACTTCCTAAAAAATATTTTAAGCCTTTTATTCATAAAACTAGGCCCATACTTATCTATGGAAAGGAACCTTTATAGAAAATAGCAAAAAAAAATATATAGAATGACTCAGCAAAAAAACAGAGTCGTTGCTCTGCTTTTTCGTTTTATTCTTCATCATTCTTTTTCTGCTATGTATTTTAGTCTGAAAAGAGCACGCAATGATCTACCTTGCACCACCATAGATGGTTGATTACCTAGCCATGATCTTTCGACCATAACCAAGCAGGTCGCCACCTATGATCATGGTTTGTTCGACCATGCAAGATATCTTAACAGCTGACAGCAACCTCACGGCTGCAGCCAACCATTAATTCTATAACTTTGTAACGAACTTACAAACTCATAGAATATACGACACCCGGCATAATCTTAGCTCGACCCTTAACGATAGGTTGGAACCCTAAAACAATAAAAATTAATCGACTGCCTCAAAGCTTTTCCCAACCGTTAAAAATCTTCCCTCCGACTATTTGAAAGCCTTTGACCTTCAGATAATCTTTGGCCGACCCGGTTACACCCCCGAAAGAGCATAACAGAGTCTTGGCTCAACCATTACGTACCCTTTTACAATCTTAGAATTTGCATTTTTGCTGTTTTTTATCCCAGGCAATAAATTCCTCACTTTTTCGTTGAGGCATGGATCAGTCACCGCCAAAATCGAATAGATCACTTAAAAAAGATCCCCTGCGTTGCTTCGAATTTTTGCCGTAATGGTCCCGATCATACGCATGCTCATGTTCACGATCATGATGTTTGTTTTCATGCTCATAATTTCCGTATTCATTCACATATCCAGGTCTGCGTTCCTGAGTACTGCTCTCGGATTGAGATTTTTCGATAATTTTGTCCAATTCGCCGCGATCGAGCCAGATCCCGCGGCACTGTGGGCAGTAATCAATTTCTACTCCTTTGCGTTCCGTCATCTGCAATTTCACATGACACACCGGACAATCCATGAACAACACCTCCACAAGAATTTATTTATAGGATAAGCTTATATGCTTAATATTTGTTTAGAAATTCTGTTCCGTATTGATTGACAAATATATTTTGATACTGCAAATCTTGCTCCGTCCTGCGTAATTTTTGTTCAGCAGGATATCCAAGCCCAATCATACATTCCACTTTTAAGCCTTGAGGTATATTCAGCACTTCCTGGATATATTCTTCCGTGGTCTTTCCCTCGGACTGATTTCTGTTTCTGACCTGAACCCAGCAGGAGCCTAGTCCCATCGATTTTGCGGCCAATTGAATAATGATCGCAGCTATGGATGCATCTTCGGTCCAGACATCGGTTAGACTGCTGTCCGCCAGAACCACAATGCACAAAGGGGCTCCGCTTAAGAAAGCTGAGCCGTGCTCTCTGGCCAAGGAAAGTTTCTGAAGCAGGTCATGATCTTCCACAATGATGAAACGCTGCGGCTGAATCCCTCTACCAGAAGGGGCCAACAAAGCAGCCTTGACCAGATTTTGGATTTTATCTTTTTCTATTGCGGCCGGACTATATTTACGGATACTTCTTCTATCATATAACAAATCAAGCATTTTTATCCCTCTTTCCTGTATATTCATTGGCTTCTAATACACAAACTACGATCTATCAACTCTAGCTAAAAACTTTACCCGTCTCAAACGCTCACCTTATTTTTTTGAATATTGCTTTCCAAATAACAAGTCATATTCCAGCAGCCAGTAATCTTTTTCTGCTTCCTGAAATGATGAAGGAAGCTCGTCGTACGTCTGCCCATATTGGTCAACGAAGACCGATTTGCCATAAACGGGCAGTACATCTGCCATCCGACCGGTATACTCAAAAATAGTATTCCCTGGATAATTCAGCTGTTTCAACAAATAGGCCCCTAGAAACGACGGACTGATAAGTCCCAAATCTGTGGCACTTCGTATCGTTTTGGCTGCGTCCGCAGAACTTGTATCTGTATCTGTATCTGTATCTGTATCTGCATTTGCATTTGTTTCAACAGTGTCCTGCTGATCGTTTGACCAGATGATCAGCGGGACCGATTTCATTTTTAAGGTGTCCCCCGTTGACCATTCGTTTTCATTCCCGGTAATATAGCCGGTTTCTTTATAGACCTGATAATCCTTGCCCAAAAAAGGCAGGTGGTCCCCAAAATAAACGACGATTGTTGGCCTGTCCGATTTCCGCAAATAGTCAGTCAGATAAGCCAGCGACGCATCTGCATCCCGTACGCCTTCCGCATAGGTGTCTAAAATCCCTTTTCCTTCGGATGTAAGACTGCCGGATGTACTGACCGTATGATCACTGTAACGGTCCGCCGGATAAGGACCGTGATTTTGCATCGTTACAGCAAAAATGAATTCCGGCTGATCGGCTGTTTGAAGCTCTTGAATAATTCTTTTACTGACTTCGATATCTGCAATATATTCACCGTCAATTTTGGCCCCGTTGAAATCTTCCAGACTATAAAAGTGCTGAAAACCCAGCAGCGGGTAAATCTTGTCCCTGTCATAGAACCAGCCGTGGTAGGGATGAATGGCCGTCGTCTCGTAGCCGTAACGCTGAAGCAAGTTCGGCAAAGCAGGCAGGGATTTTGTGACATACTGCTGGTAAGCAATCGCTCCCTGTGGCAGGAAATTGGTCGATAATCCTGTCAAAAACTCAAATTCCACATTAGCCGTACTTCCTCCAAACACCGGGGATAATATCTCGCCAGAAGTGCCCTCGTTGCTTAATTCTCGAAAATTCGGCAGCGGATCTTCAGAAAAAGCAACCTTCGGAAGCCTGGTAGGATCCCAGAAAGATTCATCCAGAATGACAACAATATCCGGCTTCATTCCGCTGTCCTGAACACCAGCAGCCGCCGCTGACGAACCGGCTTTGTCCTCGGCTGTGATCTTGCTGATGGTTTCTTCACTATAGCCAGCTGGCTTCAAAACCATGATATATTCCGTGTTCATCATGAAACCCAGAAGAAAACCGTTCTGTAAGCTGTTTTGGGTTTGGACCCAGTAGATATGTTCGATTTCTGCCATTTTAAACAACGTCTGTAGCGGCGTATGCCGGTAAAAAACCAGCAATGGTATCAGAATAGCGACGCCCGCAAGAACACCCATCCTGGTCCTTAAGCGTAGGCGATATTTCGGAACAAAGAATACCCCGGCCAGAATAAGGACGATAATCATCACGCCAAGAAAAAAAAGGACCGGCAGCACTTCTCCAGAAATCTTAGGCAACAGATTATAAACCTGATCGAATCTCCCAAAATCCCAGGGAAATAAAGGATCCCCTAAAAACTGTTTCTTTACCATATTTGTTAACGAAAGTAAAATCAGCAGGACGGATGAAGAAATGACCGTAAGCCGCAGATTCCCTGTAAGAAAAAGAAAAAAACACAGAAGTACAATTGCCAAAAAATCGTTCATTAAAAATACCAGGAGATTGGAATAGATCCATACAAGAGCTGATTTAAAATCTCCCCGTTGGATCATTTCAGCAATAATGACCTGGACGAATGCTGTAGCTGCAATCCAGATCAGGAAGCCCTTAGCTGACAGCTTCCTGGTTCTTAAAGGGCTTCTAACAAATCCTTGGAAGGCCTTCACCATATAAGACATCGATAACCCTTTTCCCTCCGAGTCTTGTTTTCACTGTTACGAGAGGTTTTCCGGTCTCTGTGACGCTGCCAATCAGCCTCGCCTTGGTGCCAAGAGGATTTTGCTTTAGAATATTCAGAGCCCGTTCCGCATGTTCCTGAGCAGTGATACAGAGAAACTTTCCTTCATTGGCCATATAGAGCGGATCCAGGCCTAAGATATCACAGAAGGATTTGACTTCCGGATCCACAGGAATGCTTTTCTCCTCGATTTCTACGGCATGGTTTGAAGCTTCGGCAATCTCATTCAGAACCGTGCCTAAGCCCCCCCGGGTAATATCCCTCATCGCGCGGACCTCAATGCCTGCCTGAAGCAAATCTTCAACCATTGGTCCAAGATTTGCACAGTCACTTTGGATTGAATTGACAATCTCCATGCGCTGAGACATGATGCAGGCGTGATGGTTGCCCAAATCACCGCTAACGATGAGCGCATCTCCCTCACGGATCACATCTGTGCCAATGTGCCTGCCGCTTTTTCTGAAACCAAGACCGGCTGTGTTGATATACAAACCGCCATTTCCCTGAACGACTTTGGTATCTCCGGCAACAATTTTGATGCCTGCTTCCTTAGCCGTTCTGCTCAGTGAAGCGACGACGCGGTCAAGCAAATCCAGATCGAGGCCTTCTTCGAGAATAAATCCCGCTGTCAGATACTGAGGCTCGGCTCCTGCCATCCAGAGATCGTTTACCGTTCCACAGACAGCAAGCTTGCCGATATCCCCGCCCGGGAATTCCAGAGGCGTGACCACAAAAGAATCGGTGGTCATCGCCAGAGGGTATTCGGAAACAGGCAGGATTGCCGAATCTTCCATTTTATCAAGGTAATCGTTGGCTAAATATTTATGAAAAAGATCTTTGATAAGCTCCCTGGTAGCATTGCCGCCGCTCCCATGCGCCATTACAATCTTCATTTACTCACCTACTCATTTTTCATTACAGGCTGCTTAGCCTGCCTGAGTCCATCTGTAAACTATCTTACTGTATCTATCTTATCTATCTTATCTATCTTCTTAGTATATTTTCCCGACTTATTTTCTCATAGGCAACATTTAAACGTTGATTACAAATTTATGAATGGATTACTTTCTGGTAAACCGAAACCAAATGCCGCAGGTGCCCTCAGACGATACCATACAGGGTCCCTGCGCTTTAGCCGGTGTACAGACCTTCCCAAACATCGGACACTCATCAGGGTTGATCTTACCAAGGATAACCTCGCCGCAGCGGCAGTTCGTCGTTTTTTGAGCAGTATCACCGGCAAGGTCGGCCGAACCGGCATCGTATTTCCGGTATTTTTGATTCAGATATAAACCGGAATCCTCAATAACGCCGATCCCACGCCAAAAAGCCTGTCCAGACTCAAAATAATTGTTGATATAGGCTAAAGCAACCGCGTTCCCCTCGGGCTTAACCACGGAAGGATAAAGATTATGCACTTCGTGTTTATGATTTTCGACTTGTTTAACCAAATCGTAAATGGCGATCAGGATATGTTCCCCTTCAAAGCCGGCTACGGCAAAAGGCTTCATATACTGCTCCGTCAAACCTGCATAGGCCTGCGAACCAAGAATCGTGCTGACATGCCCCGGCGCAATAAACGCTGATATTTCATTATCCGTGGCGCAGATAAAATCAAGAGCCGGCATAACCCTGCGCAGTGCAGTCAAAAACTTAATATTCGTCAGACCGGAACGCTCCGTTTGCTCAATAACCAGTGCATAAGACGGAATCGTGGTTTCAAAGCCGACGCAGGCAATCACATACGTAAGTTCCGGGTTAGCTGCGGCCTTCTTAAGCGCTTCCTGCGGTGAGTACATGATCTCGACCCTTGCCCCGTCCGCCTTGGCCTCACTTAAAGATTTCTCCGAGCCCGGCACTTTCATCATATCGCCAAAGGTAAGCAGCACGTAGTTCGGGGTCATGGCCCATTCAATGGCTTTATCAATATAGGAAGCCGGAGTTACGCACACCGGACAGCCCGGGCCGGATATAAGCCTGATCTTTGGCGAAAGCAGACTGCGTATACCGTTCTTAAAGATTGAGGAAGTATGAGTTCCGCATACTTCCATGATTTTAAGCTCTTGATGATCTCCCGCAAGCTCTTTCAGTATATGATCAAGATTCATATTTCAGTGACTCCAATTCTGCAAATAGCTCCAAAATTTCATCGGCAGTGTCCTTCTGAATAACTTCAATGGCGCATCCTGCATGAACCAGTACGTAATCACCTGCTTGGGCATCCACCAGGGCCATATTAACATCAATAATATTCCCCTGGAAATCAACCTTACCGGTAAAATCATTTACTTCCACTACTTTCCCGGGAACAGCCACACACATTTCGTTCACCACCCTGTTCAAATGCCGCTAGTATCTATTAGTACCTTGTCAGCTCAAAATTGTGATATACAGGATTTAGGGTTGACATCATACTAAAATTATTTTATTACGGTTGACCTAAAAAAGCAAAGAATGACCTTTTAGCTTTTTCTTTGCAGCAGCCATCCCGCAACATCTTCAAAACCTTGTCCGGTTTTGGCGTTGACTTCGAACACCGGTGCAGTTTTATTCAGTGCTCTAACACCTTTAAGGAAAAATTCATCGTTAAAATCAACATACGTTTTTAAATCACATTTCGTAAGCAGAATCACATCAGCTTTTTCAAAAGCCAGAGGATATTTGTACGGCTTATCGCTGCCCTCGGCTGCTGAACAAATCAGCATTTTGATATGCTCACCAATTTGGAATTCTGCCGGGCAGACTAAATTACCAATATTTTCAATGAACAACAGGCCGGGCTTGTCGAAAGACAATCCGTCCAAGGAACTCTGGATCGTAGGCGCATCCAGATGACATGCTCCATTCGTGTTGATCTGGATCGCTTCAATACCTAACTCTTTGAGCTTGACCGTGTCAATATCCGATTCGATATCTCCTTCGATCACATATACTTTATTTTCAGAAAGCTGCTGAATTAGATTAATAATGCTCGATGTCTTTCCCGCTCCGGGCGCCCCCATGATATTAACAACAAAGACTCCCATTTTGCCCAGTTTTTCCTGCGTCGCAAAGGCTATCCTGTCATTTTCATCAAAAATGTTCTGGACAACCTGAATTTCTTTTTCAGCCACTTAAGGCCCCCCTTTTTATTCTGTTTCTATTTCTATATCTTTAACATAGAATTCTTTTCCAATGTTTGTTGGCATGCCATCATTGCCGCAGTCAGGGCAGGCAAAAGAAAACGGCTGACGCGCATAATGAATATTGCAGTCCGGGCAGTACCACTTGGCTTTAATATTCTCCATTTCGAGAACAGCCCCCTCGCAGAGCGTGTCTTTCGAAATAATGTCAAAATACATCTGAATGGATTCGCCAATAAAGCCGGACTGTTCTCCGACAACCAAGGTAATGCGCGTAATACTACGCGCATTATTCTCTTTGGCTTTTTCAGAAGCAATTTTTATGATTTGTTCAGTAATCGGAAATTCATGCATCTTCTTCTACTGTTTCCACCTGTGTAGGATTATCCTGAGCTGCTGTCCCGGAAGCAACTTCCTGGACGACAGGCCCATATGCAGTAAACAACTTACTCGATTTATCTCTCATTGGTGCAGTATAACTTCTTTGGGTATTCAGGCAGTTTTTCGGGCATACCTGAACACAGAAATTGCAAACAATACAGCGGGTACGATCGATTTCCCACTTTTTATCGGATTTACCGACCGCAATAGCTGTGGCCGGACATCTTTTAGAACAAATGCCGCAGAACGAGCAATTTTCTATCTTAGCCATCTCAATGCTGCCGCGCGTATTGGGATAAAACTCATTTTTGATGACCGGATACATCGCTGTAGCAGGTTTGCTGAATAAACTTTTCATAATCGTTTTGTTAATTACATTAAAAGCCATGCGTCTCTCCCTACCTTTCCGTACAGCTGATACAAGGATCGATGGTCAATGCCAGCACCGGAACATCTGCAAGGTCTGCGCCTGGCAGTATTTTCAACAGCGTCGGGATATTCGCAAACGTTGGTGTTCTGACTCTGAACCTCTCCAAGTATTTTGTACCGTTGCCTTTAGCGTAGTAGAAAGTCTGACCGCGGGGCTGCTCCATACGTGAAATATATTCTCCGCTCGGATTGCCTTTTATCTTCATATCCACCTCGCCGTCAGGTATTTTCTCAATACACTGGCGAATGAGATCCAGAGACTGGTATACTTCACGCACCCGAACCACGGTGCGGGCGTAGCAGTCGCCGTCTTTTTCGACGATTGGCTCAAAATTCAGATCACCGTAAGCGGCATAGCCTAAGGTACGCATATCCTGAACAACACCACTGCCTCTCAGGGTTGGACCAGCGGCACCCAGATCGATCGCTTCCTGATAAGTCACGACGCCTATGCCTCTGGTTCTCTTCTGAACGGAATAGTCCCGTACAAATACATCCGTCACCGTTTTGGCTTCCTCCGCGATGTCTTTGACAATAACCTTTATTCTATTCAATGTGTCGTTGTCAATATCCTTCCAGACCCCGCCAATTTTACATACACTAAATATAACCCTGCCACCGGTGGTCTCTTCAAAAATATCGAGTACTTTCTCCCGGATCCGCCAGCAATGCATAAACAGGCTTTCAAAGCCATAAGCATCGGCCATGAGACCGAGCCAGAGCAAGTGGCTGTGTACCCTGGAAAGTTCCGCCCAGATGGTACGCAGATATTTGGCACGGGGCGGAATGTCCACGCCCATCATGCCTTCCAGCGTCTGGGCATAGGACTGTCCGTGAATAAAACTGCAGATCCCGCAAATACGTTCAATGACATAAATCATTTCATTAAAATCTCTTTTTTCAACCAGCTTTTCCAAGCCCCTGTGCACAAACCCGATCGAAGGAACTGCGCCAACTACTTTCTCATCTTCCATAATAAGATCGAGATGGAGCGGTTCAGGCAGTACCGGATGCTGAGGGCCAAATGGAATTATTGTTCGCTCACCCATATTACCATCCCTCTCCTATTCTTTTATATCTGCGGCAGCTATATTGAAAGGCTGTTTAACTGCCGTCTCGTAAAATGTCCCCTGAAAATCAACCGCCATTCCACTGACATTAATACCATAGAGATCATGAATCTCGTTTTCATAAAGAAACGCGGCAAAATACACATCACTGATACTCGGAATAGTATCGCCAGACTGGACATCCAATCTCAGATTTTCCAAAGTCAAGTCCAGCTTTTCAAACGAATAAAGCAAATACATTTCCGATGGCGTTTTTGTACAGCAGATTTGGATCAGGCGATACCCATTCTGCAGATACTGCTTCGCACGATCAACAAGCTCTTCAGCTGTAACCGGATTAATGATACGTTCCGTCATCTATTTCGCCACCTTCCTCAAGTTCTGATATTTTTCCTCAAGAACTCCCAAAGCCTGAACAACACCGTCAATGATTGCTTCAGGTCTGGCAGCACACCCAGGGACATACACGTCTACCGGAATGACGTTATCGATTCCGCCCTGGACATTGTAGCATTCACGGAAGATTCCTCCGGAAGTGGCACAGGCTCCGATCGCCACAACAACTTTCGGATCCGCCATCTGGTTATAAATATTTTTAATGACCTCTTTATTTTGTTCATTGACAGATCCTGTCACGACGAAAATATCGGCATGCTTTGGATTGCCAATATTGAGAACGCCAAAACGCTCGACATCATATAAAGGCGTCAGACAAGCCAGTACTTCGATGTCACAGCCATTGCAGCTGGAGGCGTCGTAATGGACCAACCAAGGAGACTTCGGCAAGTATGACAAATCATTTCACTCCAATCAGTATAAGGTTTTTCATCTGAGTGCCAGATAGGCGATGTTGCCTACGCCGAGCACAAGTGCAACGATCCAGGCGCTTCCGAGTACGGACTGCCATTTAAGACGGGAATAGTTGTTATCGATCCAGATCTCCAGGAAATAGACGACGATCGCCAGGATTAAGGCAATGATCGGGCTCGACGCGAAGAACAGACAGACAATACCCAGCAGGAAGACATTTTCATACCAGTGGGCAATCTCAATCAGCGCCAGATCCGTCCCGGAAAATTCCGTGATAATCCCACGGACAATCTCCTGATGCGCATGATGAGACATCGATATATCAAAAGGTGATTTACGGAATTTAATGGTTAGGATAAACAGGAATCCAAGAAAAATACCTGGCAGACTGTAAAGCAGCGGTTGGTCATACATTGCGATGTCCCAAACATTAAAACTTTTCGTCACCATGTACATTCCTACAGTCGTTAAAATGACCATCGGCTCATAGGCCATGATCTGCAGCATTTCTCTCTCTGCACCGATATAGGCGTACGGCGAAAAAGTAGAGTAGGCCGCAATGATCAGGAAGATACTGGCCAGCGTCAAAGCGAAAATCGCCAGCAGCAAGTCTCCGCCGCCAAAGAATATCGCTCCCGAGATAATTACAAAAACGATAAAACAGATGATGTACAGCCTCTGCTGCGGATTTACCGCAATACTGCTTTTGTTCATCAATTTAAAAATATCATAGAAAGGCTGCAGAATCGGCGGACCGTATCTGCTCTGCATCCTGGCAGATATTCTGCGGTCCACCCCGGCAATCAAACCACCGATGAACGGGGCCAGAATGATATAGAGAATGACCATTAACCATGCATAATTTCCACTCATATGATCCCCACCCCAAACATTATGATGATTAGAACAATACTGATCACAACACCAAGTTTAAACAGTTTGCTCTCACCGAAAATATTTTCCAGATAGAAACTCCTCATCGTTATTTCTCTTGTAAGACCCAGAGAACCATAAAACTTCTCTTTTTCGGGAGTATTGAGTCCCGCCAGGTACTGCGGTTTATACTGATAATTCTTGTGCGTGAACGACAGACCCACAGGCAGAACGACCATCAGACCGACCATAATCAGCAGAATAATGACATTTCCCTGATCCAGTAGGTATGTCTGATTATAGATGGACGCAATAAACGGCTCCAGAGAATATTTCGAGATGAGCGGGAACAGCAGACAAATCCCAACTGTCAAAACAGCAAGCGTAGTCAGCGTAAAGCGTTCTGTCCCTGGGACCTTTGACTGGAATTCCAGCGGTCTTTCTTTCACCATCAAAAGCTTACCGAGCCACTTTGTCCAGAAGAATAAAGTTGCGGCACTTCCAAAGGCCACAAATACCGTGAGTACCGGATTTGCTGTAACCAGCCCTTCGAGCGCTGCCCACTTACTGATCAGCATACCGAATGGAGCAAGAAACATTCCCGCAATCCCGATGACCATACCAATTGCAATCTTCGGCATTTTGGTAATCAGTCCGTCCATGGACTCGATGATACGGTCACCGATGTTATGCTCGACTGTACCAACAGACAGGAAGAGCAAAGACTTGGCAATCGCATGGAAGATCATAAGCATGATCGCAGCCCACATCAATTGATAGGTTCCAATGCCGGCGCAAACAATAATCAGGCCAAGATTGGAAATCGTTGAATATGCGAGTACACGTTTGGCATCCGACTGGGAGATGGCCATAAAGGCTGTCAGGACAAATGTCACCGCCCCAACCATCGCGACAAACAGTCCGACCATTGAACCGCCGTCAACAAAAGCAAAAACCGGTGAAAGTCTGATGATTAAGTACACACCAGCTTTAATCATGGTACTGGAATGGAGCAGTGCGGAAACAGGGGTCGGCGCAACCATCGCTCCAAGCAGCCAGGAAGAAAACGGCATCTGGGCAGCTTTTGTTAACCCGGCAAACGCAAGTAACGCTGTCGGCAGAAGCACTACGGTAGACGCAAGCTCCGGCAGCATGTTCAGCTCAATCGTATGCGCATTGATAAATAGGTAGACAATGGCGATGGAAAAACCAAGTCCACCAAGCAGGTTCATGTTTAAAGCCCTGAACGCATTCTTAATCGCAATTTCTTCGCGGCTGTAGCCGATCAGGAAGAATGAACTGAATGTGGTGATTTCCCAAAAGAAATAAAGCCACATCAGATTGTTGGCAAAAACAACCCCATACATCGCTCCTAAAAAGACGAAGATAACAAAAAAGAAAAACGGGGTCCTGTCTTTAACTTCCTTGTGATGATGATGATAATCCTTCATATAGCCAACAGCAAATATCGCTATCAAACTACTGATGATACCAATGATCAGTGTCATGATCAGAGAGAGATTATCAACAAATAAATTATACGATGTCTGGATCTCTTCCCCATAAGAACCTTCAAACCATATCATAATTGCAGCACTGGTTAGCATCAAAAGCCCGGCCAGATACTGTTTGTATTTCAGCGAAATCCCAATGACAATGACTGCTAGAATGACCTCAATTGCAAATATTCCAAGATCAATATATTGATTATCCAGATTAAAGAATACTGCCCCTGTGTTAAAATACTGAACAGCCAGATTGACTGATGCTACAGTCAGAATGATTGTTGACAGCACCACAATGCCTTTCCGGACAGCCGGCTGCGGCAAGATAAGCAAAAGCAGTGCAACAACAATTGGAAACAAAATAAGAAATAGCACTGTGTTCATAGTGTCCTCTTTCCCCTCAATTATTAAATCGTTTATTAACCTCAATCATGAACTTGATAGCAAAATAAGGTGCCCAGTTCTTATTCTGCTTTCTGAGAATTATTATGTCCCCCTTTCCAAATAATATAAAATATGGTTTCATACTCATTTCAAACCAAGTTTAGTATTTAGTATAAGGACTTGCTTCGATAATTTCAACAATATTGCAACAATTTTCTAAACTTTTTTGAGAATATATTAAATTATTCAGAATTTTCCGCCTTTTCACGTTCCGATATATCCCTTGGAATCTCGCTGCTATCTTCTGGATCCTTCCGTATGCTTTACTATGCTATTTCATGCTCTTCTCTTCAGTTACCCGAAATACAGGGTGAACCAAACTAACGGTGCAGCCTCATACTGCACCGTTGATTGTTTTTAAATATCTATTATAACTTTTTCAGAGCAATATCAATTTGGCTTACGGCTTTTTCAAGATTTTCCAAGGAATTCGCATAGGAAATCCTCAGATATCCTTCGCCGTATTCCCCGAACGAACTGCCCCAGAGGGTCGCAACACCTGCTTCGTTTAACAGGTACTCGGCCATCTCCTTGCTAGTTTTTCCAAAAGCTTTGATATTCGGAAACACGTAAAAGGCACCGCGTGGTTTCAGACAGGTAACCCCACTGATGGCATTCAGTCCGTCAACGATCCGATCCCTTCTGATTCTGAACTGCTCTGCTCTTCTCAAAACTTCATCCTGCGGTCCTGTCAGAGCCTCAATACAAGCCATCTGTGTAAAACCTGCCAGACAGGAAGTACTGTTCACAACGAGCTTGCCAATTTGCTGGGCGGCTTCCTTCGGCATAATGCCATACCCGGCGCGCCAGCCGGTCATCGCATAGGTCTTCGAGAATCCGTTCAGTATGATTGTCTTTTCTCTCATATGCGGCAGCGAAGAGATCGAAAATGACGGCTCTTCATAGACGACATTTTCATAAATCTCATCCGAGAGAATCACAATATTACGGTCGGCCAGAAAATCAGCGATTTCCTGATAGTCTTCTTTCGTCAGCATCCCGCCGGTTGGGTTTTGCGGCGAGTTGATAATCACCATTTTGGTTTTGTCTGTCACGAGGGATTTGAATTCCTGGATATCCATTCTGAACTCATTCTCTTCACGCAGCGGGATCGGTACCGGTACCCCGCCAACGAACTTAATGACGGATTCATAAATCGGGAAACCCGGATTCGGATAAATGACCTCATCTCCGGGGTTAACCGTAGCCAAAATGGCGTAAAACATGATCGGCTTTCCACCCGCCGTCATGACCACTTCCTGAGGGTCGATTTCATAGCCTCTTTTTTTGCCCGCATAATCCGCAACGGCCTGTCTTGCCTCCAGCAGGCCTGAAGAAGGTGTGTATTTTGTCATGCCGGCCCGCAGGCATTCCATTCCTTTTTCTATGATATTGGGCAACGTCGGAAAATCCGGTTCACCAATCTCAAGGTGAATAATTTCCCTTCCCTGCGCTTCCAAAACATTGGCCTTAGCCAGCATTTCAAAAGCCGTCTCACTGCCCAGTCTATTCATCCGGTCTGCAAATATCATACGCATAATACTATATCTCCATCCTCAAGTTGATCATTTCATTATATTTTACCTGAAAAAGCGGGATGAAATCAACCTAAAAAAGTATGCTCATCATACAAATACTATTCCGCTTCCCTCAGCCGCTCCACGATACTTTGCTTGTCCGTCATGGCATACGATACCAAAGGAATCATCATACCAAGCATAAACAGGAAAGGAAGTACGATCAAAAGCGGCCACAAGATAAAATGATAACTAAAGAACCACAGCAGACCACAAAAAGATTTGACAATTAAAAGTGAAAATAACGTGCTAAATACGAGCGACAGTGCGCAAGTGCCAAGCGTATAATAAAATCCTTCAAACATTAATATACGGCGCAGCTGCCTTCGTGTCATGCCTATGCTTTGCAGCATGGCAAATTCTTTGCGTCGGGTCAAAATGCTGGTGAGAATGGCATTGACAAAATTGAGAATGCCAATCAACCCGATGATAAAGCTGAGTGCGCCGCCAATCATCACAACGGTGCTCTGCATACCGGAAAACTCCTTGAGAGAGGTGAACTTCGAGACGTAATTCATGACTGGTTCCACTGAATCCGTGTAGCTTTGCAAAAAACGCTCCATTGCCGCCTCTTGATCTTCGGAGACATTGAAGGCATAGCTCATTACGGCGGGCTGTACTACCATTGTTTTATAGACATCCGCGGGGAGATAGAAGTTATAGTCCCATCCGGTACGGTCGGAATTGGAATAATGTTTGATGGCCACATGACCCAGCATGATAAACTCCTGCGTCGTGTACTCCCTGCCAGCAAATGTTTCCGACGTTCCTTTATAGTTGTGAAGTATTACCGCGTCACCAATCTCATAATGCTTGTTCTCCATTTCCGGTATACTGTTATCGTCCAGCGGGACTCCCTCCAGAATGTACTTACCAGTAGCCAGCTTTGCATCATCAAGCTCACCGTCGATAAGCTCCAGTCGCTGAAGAGGCATACCCTCAAGACCATAGACCGCAGCCATCAAATCGCCGTAGGGATTCCTGTTATATTCCTGGGTGGTGTTCTTTTCGTCCTCTGCCGCAAATCCTTCCGCTCTGCCGCCATACAGTCGCCCACCCGCCTCAAAGCCGGGCTGTGTTTCCACCGCCTGAATAAAGCTCTCGCTGGTCTGGTTTTCGGGACCGGAGTAGTCATTTTGAAAGTAATCGGCATGGGCAATCAGAAAATCGGTATCCACGAATTTAGAAAGGAACTTATTCATATCAATGCTCTGAGATAGCGTAAACACCGTGTTCAGCAAAACAAGGCTCAGGGACAAGCTAATGACTACTAAAACGGTACGTCTTTTGTTCCGCCCTAAATTAGCCAGGGCCATACGGGGCATTTTTCCGCCATCAGTGGATTTTTTCGGTTTGCAGTTCTGCTTTGTATTTCCATCCGTATACCGCACTGCCTCCACCGGTGAAACAGAGGCGGCTATCCTACCCGGTTTGAAGGTACTGATGAGCACGGTGACCAAAGCAAACAGCGCCGAACCAATAAAAATCCATGGGCTTGGCGATACAGACACCGCACTTCCGGCATAGGTGGAATTGTTTATGAGGAGAGGAACAAGGGATTTACCAATAGAGAAACCTAAAATCAATCCGATTGGAATTCCTATGGTGGAAAGGATCAGTGCCTGTCTGCGGATAATCCGGCGTATCTGTCTCCCTGTTGTTCCAATGGTTTTCAAGAGTCCATAAAAACGAATATCCCGAATGACGGAAATCTGAAAAATGTTGTAGATAATAAGATAGCCGGTGAATACGATCAATAGCAAGCCCGAAAGCAGTGCAATCAGCGTACCTGCGTCCATACCAAAATTCGTGGAGAGATATGCCCAACTCACATTATGCTCCAAGTAATTCGGCGCTTTTTCATCCAGAGAATAGCCACTGTCGGTAATGACCTTTGCCAGCTTCCCCTCCAAATCGATGCTGTTTTTGAACATAATAGACGCGTTGATAACCCCGGTGAGAGAATTGTCCACCTTATAGCTGTTTTGCAGTTCGGCCGGATGAGCATCTACATAGGCACGGGAGGCCAAGATCTGGCCCACGTTAAAAACGGGGTCGCTCTCCCACCAGCCTGCAAGGACAAAATCCCGCTGTACTTCTTCGCCCCGGATGTCAAGTGTGAGCGTAAGCGGCGCGCCAACCTCAAGGGGAACGCCCATCAGCTGCAAGGTCTTGGTATCTGCAATGACTTCGTTTTCAGCTACAGGTTTGTGTCCGCTTGTTGGTTCGCAAAATCCGAGCTTCATCCCGCCATCATCATCATACCAAAACTCGGCACGCCGTTTGAGAAATTCCTTGTTTTCCACCCCGTCGCATAGCATTCGGTTATAGGAAATTTCTTTAATAAGTACATGATCTTTGATGTTGTTGAATTCCTCGTCAGTGATATATTTAAGCACAGCATGGCCGTCGCCGCCCGCCTGCCTCATCGTGGCCTGCTGAAGACCCTCCACCGTACCGATCCCCATGGTGAAAAGCGTGGTGAAAAGCACCGCTGTCAAGGCAATGGCGATGATCGCAATCAAGTTGCGGACTTTATTTGCCCGATAGCTCTTGTCGGCCAGATTGCGAATCGCTTTTTTGTTTTTTACTTTGATCATTTACTTCCACCACCCACAATTTTTCCATCTTCAATTCGGATGATGCGGTCTGCCAACTGGGCAATTTCCTCGTTGTGGGTAATCATGACAATGGTCTGACTGAACCTTTCGCTTGTAACCTTGAGCAGTCCCAGGACATCTTGGCTGGTTTTACTGTCGAGGTTTCCTGTCGGCTCATCCGCGAGAACGATAGCAGGCTTAGCAGCTAAGGCTCTGGCAATTGCCACCCGTTGCTGCTGACCGCCGGAAAGATTGTTGGGCAGATTGTTCAGTTTGCTTTCAAGCCCCAATGTGCCGATGATTCTGTCCACATAGCGTTTATCCGGCTCGTTCCCGTCGAGCTGAATAGGCAGGACAGTATTCTCGTACACATTCAATACAGGAACAAGATTATAATTTTGAAAGACAAAGCCTATTTTTCTTCGGCGGAAAATCGTCAGTTCTTCGTCTTTCAGTGCAAAGATCTCCTTTCCATCGACAGTGACCGTGCCACTTGTGGGGCGGTCAAGCCCGCCCAGCATATGTAGAAGCGTAGACTTGCCGCTGCCGGATGTGCCTACGATGGCTACAAACTCCCCACTCTCCACGGTGAGGTCGATGCCGTCTAACGCTTTAACCGTTGTATCTTCGCTGCCGTAATATTTTTTTAATTTTGTTGTTTCAAGTATCGTCATTTTGTTTTCCTCCCCAAAGAAAATAGTCAGTATCGCAGTTGCCTGCAATATTGACTATATCACAACAATCTTTCCACAATCTTTCTAGAATCTAACAGTCTTGAAAGATTTACTTTTCTATTGGCAAAAATACTGAAAAGGTAGAACCACTGTCCGGCTGTGATGACACCTTGATATAACCTCCCTCGGCTGAGATGATCTCTCTGGTCAAAAACAGCCCAAGACCAACACCTTCTTGATTACCAGCGGTTCCCGAGCGGTAGAACCGGGTGAATATTTTGCTTTGCTCATCCTCGGAAATACCCATCCCATTATCGGTTATATCAATACGGCAGAACAACTCATAGGGTATGGCTTTTATGGTAATACACCCGCCGCTTGTGGTATATTTTACGGCGTTATCCATGATATTATATACGGCTTCTGTCGTCCATTTCAGATCAAAATGGGCACAACTCTCCGTATCTTCCATGGCAACAGAAATGCCCTTGGCCTCCGCCTTTGGCCTGATCTGTATCCGAACTTCATCCAGCAACCTTTGGAGGGCTTCCTGTTTCGGTGAAACAGTAATAATACCCGTTTCCAGCCGTGATATTTTCACCAAAGCATTGATGAGGAAATTCAGCTTTTCCGCCTGTGCAGACAAGGCTTGCACACAAACTTTACAGTCTTCCGGCAATTCGTGTTCACTGAGCAGCTGTGAATAAAGCAGGATATTGGCAACGGGTGTTTTGGTCTGATGGGAAATATCAGAAATCAGCTCTTTTATTTTATCCTTTTCCGCAAGCAAATTCTTGGAGGATACCGCACATTTGGAAAGATACCGTGCAAGCTTAGCTTCCACCGCGGATAAAGCAGATTCATCAAAAACATCTTGGGCAAAGCTACCGTTTATGGCTGTGTCCAACATATCTTCAATTTTTTCAAACGTTTTCTTTGTTCTTTGACGGTTAACGACAATCACCATCACGGCCGCGCATACCGCAGCAATGGCAATCCCGATACAGGTGTAATCAAGTGTATTCATCTCACTGCACCGCCCAGGTGTAGCCAATCCCATAGACCGTTTTGATATATTGCGGTGCAGACGGAAGTTCTTCCAATTTATCACGCAGTCTTTTTATCGTAACCGACAAGGCATTCTCGTCAACATACTCGGCTCCATCTGTCCAAATCCTGTCCACCAAATCTGTACGAGAAATGGTTTTTCCCTTGTTTTCTATTAAGACCCGAAGCAGTTTCTGCTCGGTTTTGCTGAGTTCAATGGGTTTGCCGCCTCTCTTGAACTCCATCCTTGCAAAGGAAAAGGAAAACCCATCAATCTTTACGGTATCGCGAACCTGATACCTGCCCTTCCGCAGTTGGACGCCCACTCTGGCCCGCAGTACCATCAGACTGAAAGGTTTTGTGATATAGTCATCCGCCCCAAGCTCAAACCCGGTTACAATATCAGTTTCCAAATCATTGGCAGTCAGGACAATTACAGGCAAAGCCAATTTCTTACGGATCTCAGCTAGAAGGTCAAGACCGTTTCCATCCGGTAAATTGACATCGAGTATCACCAAATGAAAGAAGTTGGTTTTTAGCTGTTTCTTGGCCGCGGCAATGTCATACGCCTGCACAAAGGTGCAATGATCTTCTTTAAGGGCCAGAACAATACCATTGCTCAGGGCCGTATCATCCTCGACAATTAAAATGTGATTCATCATGCACCTCCTGTCTGTCGACTTGCATCTTCGAAGGGTTAATGGGTTCTACCTTTTGATCAATACTTTCGGTCTAAAATTAATTGATTGGTCTTGTATGAAATCTGCAACGCATCGTAGTACCTGTTCCGCCATCGGACTCAGAAGGCTCAAATGACCACCTTCATGAAAATATTTAATCGTTTTCTTATCCGAAGACACGTATTTATTGATATAATCCACGCTCTTTTTTCTTAGATGTGATTAAATTTATTCGGCAAACATACGATGATCGCCTCCAAATGCTTCAGCAGATCAAAAAATTATTTTTCTTTCAGTATATTACTGAACCTATCTTAGATTGGTTCTTACAAATGGGATTACAGGCATACTTTAAGGCAAACTTTAACTTTAACTACTTTAGACACATATTACGATAGCTCAACAGACAAGTATACTTATTATTTTGACAAGTATACTTTACATCACCGTTTGAATATGTTACTATGTATTCGTGGAGGTGATAGTTTGAATGAGAATATTCAGCTAAAAAACCGATTAAAAGTTGCCAGAGCGGAAAAAAATCTTTCACAGGAACAGCTTGCAATTCTTGCAGGCGTAACCAGACAAACAATTAGTTCTATTGAAACAGGTCAATATTGTCCAACAGCAAAATTAGCATTAATTTTATCAAAGGTTCTAAATAAACAGTTTGAGGATTTATTCTATTTTGAGGAGGCTATAGATAATGATTAGTAAAATGGTCGAGAGAGATGAAAGAACGACATTTATCGAAAATATTAGTTATAAATTTGGATATGTCTTCATTACTTTTGCATTACTTCTTGATACTGCATATAGATCGTTATATTCCAATGAAGCACCATGGGATCTACTTGCAATTATTATTATAAGTGGTGTTGTTATGTCAATATATCAATACAAACAAAGAATTTTAGGAAACACTTGGCTAAGAACATTTATTTTTACATTTATCATTGCCTTTATTATTGCAATTATAATGGTATTCGTTAGAAAATTATTCTAAACTTTTCCGGCGTATGGAGGCGCGGCCGATACGTACGGTCTCGCATAACGTCTCGTAGGTTCCCACCGCGTCTCAACCGCATCCATATTTTCTAAGTGGCGGACGAAAGCATACCAATAAAAATCTCCGTCCGCGCCATGAATGACGGCCCCTTAAATTACTTCCTATCTTTATTGGATCCCCTTTTCTACCCTTAAGGATGCAGCATAATTAGGGTTTTGCCTTTTTATATTTTGCATAATGGCAATCAATAATTCTTGAAGCAGCGTTTTGGAAATAAACTCATATCCAGGCAGCTTGGCATTCCAGGTGTGCACTAATTTCTCAAACAGTTCCTCAACCGCGTAGAAATCCGTTAAATTTTGTACAGGCTGCAGAGGGAGGGTTTCAACAGCCTCCGTTATCTCATGTTTTCCATCATTTAAAACCACATAAGCTAATTGATCTCTTTGACAGCTCTAAAACTCATATAATCTTGTCGATCGATCTTCCTTTTATCAAATATACCTCCATGATAGACAATGATATATGCCTGTTGTTCATCCTTTACTGATGTATCTGAAGTCCAGTAATAGATTACCTTGGAATGTACATCCCATAAAGGTGTTTCTTTATCTGGTGTTCTATCATAGACGTCCTTCTCTTCTTCCGGATACCAGACTCCACCTGCATTTTCGTCGTGGAGCATCATAGAACGAACTGCTTCATCCACTGTTGGCAAGCGCCAAATATTTTGCTCTTCCTTCATAGTGGTTGTACCATCCTCTGATAAATACTTGCATATATCTTGTGCCTCTTTCCAGGAGGTCCCTTTGTCCGGCCAGCCAGGCCCTCTTGGTGCCCAAGCCAGAGTTACACCATTCCCTTCTACTATTCTCATACCAAAATCATTATCATTAATTCTTTGGGAAACTTTAATACCTTGAGGAATTGAAATAGCTAAAGTAATAACTAAAGGAACAATTATGATTAACCTATATGCCCATTTCTTAGGCTCAGGCTCCCCAAAATAATAAAGTAGCCCAAGAACAGCAAAAGGTATAATAATCAATAATCCTAGCACATTAAAACTGGCACCGGAAAAAAAATAAATACAAAAGCCACCAAAAATTAGATGTAGTAGAAAACCCATCCTTTTCCATCTTAATATAACTAATGCTAATAATACAAAAATGATAGCAAATACCATATATTGGAGTAAAAACATACAGAGGTTGTCTCCGATGGAAGTAGCGTACCAGCCTTCATGGAAATTTTCAAAAGCTCCCCAATAAGCCCATACACTTGACAATATAACAGTTATGGACACACCTATCCATCCGATAATTACCTTCTTGTTTTTTTCCATCCTCAATCTCCTCAATTAAATCACCGCTATAATCTATGTGGATACTCAAACAAAATGTTTCAATGTTATTTCTTTCAGAGTCACGGTAGAGATGCCGGTGTACGGAACTACCGCACCGGGCTCCTCATGAGTATTCGCTTTCGTAATTGACAGATACCTGTCTTAGCTTTTCCCTTCAGTGAGGTTTGCATCTGTTTTCCGGTCCTACACGTCCGGCAGATGAGTTTCCTGTGTAGGCTGTAGCCGAAAACATATGCAATATTCAAATACAAACAAAGACCTTAATGTTAGCCGTTGGGGCTTCTCTCATCAAGCCCATCAAATAAATCGCTTGGTTTTTAACGTCTAATATCAGACTTAGAGTTTGTTATAAAGCCAATTTGGCATGATTTTTAACAACCACGCTATACTCCGCCAACGCTTACTGATATAAGCATGCTTTTTCTTCACCACAATCTTCTTATATATTTGCAATGCAGCCTTCGCTGGTGAGGCTACCCAAAAGAGACCCTCACCCTGAGCCATAGCCGTATCAACAAAACCAGGTTGTATGTCTGTAATAATTATAGGTATTCCTAATTTATATGCCTTTTGACGTAACCCTTCTAGATAGTTGGATACAAAAGATTTTGAAGCATTATATGCTGGGGCACTTCCATTACCTCTAAGAGAAGCAATTGATGATATACCTACAATATGACCTACGCCTCGCTTAACAAAGTATTTAAAAGCCACATTAACCATCGCTACGAAACCGGACACATTGACATCAATTGTTTTTTTCTCTTTATCAAAATCAAGATCAGGATTTATAAATCCACAGCCTGCGCTGATGATAATTATTTCTACTTCGTTCATTTCCTGAATTAAGTCTTCTAATAATTTCATGGCTTCTGTAGAAGAAACATCAAAGTTTTTAATATATGACTCAGTAATAATTTCTTTCTGGAGCTCATGTAGAAGCTCCATTCTTCTACCAGTAAGCCCGACTATATAATTATTTTCAGCTAATATCTTTGCCAATTCTCTTCCTATCCCAGATGTAGCTCCAATTACAATAGCTTTCTTCATAGCCAGGCACCATTCCTTAATTTATTAAAACTAATAAATAACCGCACCTAAAAACACAAAAAAGAAAACCCCGAAACAACTTTATATAATTCAACATAATTAAATATATTCCTTGTTTTTCCATAACATCCTTATGGGAAATTGAAAACTGCTGCCAAAATAATTTGTCAGCGGTCCATGGAATAATGCATCATCGTGCTTTGTCTTACAGTTTCTTTTTCTTGAACACCAGGAGTGAGAGAATCAAGCATAACACAATCAGCAGCAGCGCCGTCCAAGCTGTTACGGACATGTCGCCAATTGTTTCCGCATTTGTAAGTAGCGTGATGTTATCCGAGGCAAGCGCGACGGGATTCCATTTTTGAAACACCGGAAACACATTGGCAATCAGCAGGAGCATCATGATTGCGGCTGTCAGAAGAAGTCCTCCGTAATTCCCCGATGCAAGTGTGCTGGCCAGCAGAAGGACTGCCAGGAGAAAAGCACCGAACAGCCATAGGCAAAACAACGAGAAAAACAGATGAGGCAAGGAGAAGCTCCCGAACAGATAAACAGTGTATCCGTAATCGGTGATCGCGGCAAGGACATAGCTCACCGTCCACAAAATCAAAGCCGCCAAATATTTTGACATGATGACCGCAGATCGGGACAACCCCTTGGCAAGAAGGATGACCAGCGTACCGCGTGTCACTTCCTGGGAGAGTATAACGTTGAAGACAAGCAGCAGGATGATCAAACCCATTTGGCTCATGTTCTTGAAGAATTGGCCATAGGCATCCAGGACTGTCGGCTCCGGCATGCTGATGGATATTCCCTGAACGGTCAGCTGGGCAAAAATATCGGGCATCATCTTGGCCAGTAAGGGGCTCATCATGCCGAATAAGAACAGTACCGAAACCATGATAACGGCTTTATAGCTGCGGATTTGCTCCAGAAATTCTTTTTTAGTAAAAGCGATTAAACCGTTCATTGAATAACCTCCAAAAATACATCTTCCAGCGAAGGTTCAAGCACTTCATATTTCAGAACGAAAACTTGTTCCCTGAGCAGCAGTTCCAGAATTTTTAGCCCTTCCGTAGCCATGTCCTCAAGGCGGACGGTCAGGGAATTTTCTTTAGCCTCCACTGCAGATACGAAGGGGAGATTTGCAAGCTTCCCGGCAAGAACAGCAGCGCTGTCTTGATCCGCCAATGCTATCCGGAGGGAACTATGGCGATAGCTATTTTTGATATCGGAGAGTTTCCCTTGTAAAACAAGCTTGCCATCGTCCAGAATCCCAATATGATCACAGAGCCGTTCCACATCGGATAAAATATGGGTGGAAATTAAAATGGCGGTCTGCTTCCCGGCAATGGACAAAATGTCCAATATTTCTTTTCTGCCAACGGGGTCAAGCGCCGAGGTCGGTTCATCGCAGATCAGGAGCCGTGGCTCGTTCATCAAAGCCTGCGCAATCCCCAGCCGCTGTTTCATTCCTCGGGAAAAACCGCTTATTTTTCGGTTACTGTTCTCCAGCCCTACAAGGGCCAGCAGTTCTTCCGTCTTTTTCCGGATTGGGCGGGGCTTCTGCCCGGAGATTTCCCCGCACAGTCTTAAATATTCGACGGGTGTCATGTAACTGTAAAACTCCGGCACATCCGGAAGATAACCCACATGCCTGTTGGTTTTTGTGTCTCCGTAAGCGACTTTTTCCCCGCACACTTTGATTTCTCCGGCGTCAGACTTTAAAAACCCCAAAAGCATTTTCATGGTGGTTGTCTTCCCTGCTCCGTTTTTTCCTATCAAGCCAAAAACGGAGCTTTCGGAGACTGAGAAGCTCAAATCCTGTATGACCGGAAGACCCCCGAAGTTTTTCTTGACATGTTCCAGCTTCAGAATTTCCATTAGTCGTCACCTTTGCCTAAGGTAAAATACAAGATAGGGCCGATAATCTGGAACAGGACGACGACAATTACCCAAAGCACCTGATTGCCGATGCGGTAAGTCCTGTGCCGGAAAATATGAACGAGCGCAGCTGCTGCCAGGGCAACTTCAATCACCATGATCGGAATTAGAAAAGGTAAATAAGACATTAGATCTTCCATCAGACTTCCTCCTCCATCGATTCAAGTCGTCGCCAAAGTTTCTGATAACGCTCCTCCGATTTAAGACTTTGAAACGCAGGATTATCTACAACAACGCTCTTTAAATCTTTACGGATGAGTTTATCGCTGCGCGGAGCATCTCCTCCCAAATTGAGAGATTCAAAATACGGCTGCAGCATGTCAAAAAACGAATTTCCTTTTAGTTTTAACGGGAATGTATTCTTTTGAAAAATGATATCCGCGTATGCTTCCAACATATCCAGCGCTTTTTCATTACGGTTCTGCGCTGAGTAAAGCGCAGCTGCCGTGAGATACACCGTGAAATAATGGGACGGCTGCATCTCTTTGAGCTGAAATACCTCTCCAAGACTCAGCACTTTTTGCAGACAGGCATCCGTTTTTTCCGGAGCATCTGCATAAAGTGCCATGAGGTCGGGAAAAGCCCCGAAAAGACTGGCTACATTCGTATAAATAAATTGCTGGAGATAACGCTTGGCGCGGTCGCTGTCACCTTTTATTGCATAGGCTTTGGCCAGCAGTATTCCCGTTGATACCGGTCCTTCCTCGGTCCCTTCGAGCAGGTCGATAGCTTGGGCAGGCTCCTGCAGGGCCAGGCAACAGTAGGCTCGCAAGGAAAGTGCCTCTCTGGCCAGTGCCGCGTCACCGCTGTTCTTTTCCACACACTCAAAATATCCCGAGGCTTCCCGCAGAACCTCGTTCATCCGGTCTGGTCCGCCAGCAAGCGGTGCGTGGTTAACCAGCAGCTGCGCGATGGAATATACCAGATTCCAGCACGAATGATACTTCTTGATAATCGCCAGGCACTCGGCATAGGTTTGGTCAAAGGACTCAGCAGCAAAAGCATTTGCCAATCTGCGGTACAGTTTTCTTATATCCTCCTTTGTCATTTGAGCTTCATACCCCAGAAGCTCATCAACGCTTACGTTGAAGAAGGCTGCCAATACAGGCAACAGCATAATATCCGGATAGCTTTGTCCTGACTCCCACTTGGAAACCGCCGGTTTGGATACCCCAAGATATTCGGCCAGTTCTTCCTGGGTGAGCCTTCTTTCTTTTCTCCGGGCTGCAATTATTTTTCCAATGTTGATTTTGGTCATAGATCCCACCTCATTTTTAATTCTTAAGTTTTGATTTTCAAGTTCATTATAGTCTGCTTATTTTTTTTACTCAACGGAATCGTCGTTAACAATTGTAAAAAGAGTTAACTATGAGTTAACTTTCTGCAGATCTTATCATTGGCGGAAATGTTGGCGCGGCAAACGACAAAAAACCGCTGACAAAATCATTCGTCAGCGGCTTTAGCTTACCTACAATCATTCAGCTTTATTCGTGCATTCAGCGTTACTCGTGATGCTGGTGCTCTTTCTTGAGCCGGGCGACCAGCGCGTCGGATAATCTTGCCGGAACTTCCTCGTACCCGATGAACTGGGTCGTGAACGTGCCTCTCCCCTGGGTCATAGCTTTGAGGTCAATGGAATAGCGCATCATTTCGGATTGGGGCACATGGGCTTTGATCACCTGGCATTTGCCGTTGGGTTCCATGCCAAGGACCTTGCCGCGTTTGGAGTTCAAATCTCCGATGACATCACCCATGAATGCTTCAGGAACCTTGACCTCGGCCTCAACGACTGGTTCCATCAATACCGCGTTGGCCATTTCAGCACCTTTCTTGAAAGCAAGATGTGCCGCAAGTTTAAATGCCATTTCTGACGAGTCTACGCTGTGATAGGAACCGTCATACAACGTGAATTTCACATTCGTCATCGGATATCCGGCTAGAAAACCATCAGCAACTGCTTCACGCAGACCTTTTTCAACAGCAGGGAAATAGTTTCTCGGAACCGCTCCGCCGAAAACTTCTTCGTTAAATTCAAAGTCTTTTTCCGGGTTTGGCTGCATCTTAATCCAGACGTGTCCGTATTGGCCATGGCCGCCGCTTTGTTTCTTGTGTTTGCCTTCAACTTGCACCAATTTTTTGATGGTTTCTCTGTAAGGAACTTTCGGTACTTCGGTCTCGACGGCAACACCGAATTTTCTAGCCAGTTTTTCGCCGACAATATCGAGTTGCATTTCACCGAGCCCGCTTAAGATCGTTTGTTTGGTTTCTGTATTTTTGCCGACGCTGATGGTCGGATCTTCATCGACTAACCTAGCAAGTGCGGATCCGAGCTTATCTTCATCGCCCTTGCTCTTCGGTTTGACGGAAAGCGGCAGCGCAGGTTTTGGGAATTCAATTCCGTCCAGCTGAATACCTTTCTCTTTCGTTGTAAAAGTATCTCCTGTTTTTGTCTCCTGCAGTTTCGCAACGACGGCAATATCACCGGCCTGGACGCTGGCCGTATTATCCTGGTTCTTCCCTCTCAGATAGAACAGCTGACCCAGTTTCTCCTCGACTTCCCGGTTTGCATTGTAGACAACTGTCTCACTGGTAAACGTTCCGCCATAAACTTTGAAGAAAGTCATTTTGCCGAGATAGGGATCAGCAAGCGTTTTAAAGACCAACGCAGCCTTTTTGTCCATAGGTGTAGGGGCAGGCACATAGTCAGCCAAGAATTGTGCGAATTCCTTTACGCCCAGATTTTTTTCTACCGAACCAAATAAAACCGGAACGATCATATTCTGAGCGAGCCCTTTGGCTGTGATCGTTTTTAATTCTTCATCGTTTAGGGACTCTCCATCCAGATATTTCATCAGGAGTTCATCATCAGCTTCTGCCGCAGCTTCAGCAAGTGCTTCTTTCAATACGGCAATATCATCTATATATTGATCAGGTATGTCGGGTTGGAACAGACCAACCACACCTTCGAATGCTGCCTCTTTGCCAACCGGAATCTGCATTTGAACGAAACGGGTATTCGGGTAAGTTGATTTCAACCGATCCAGTACCTTTTCTGCATTGGAATTTTCTCTGTCCAGTTTATTGATAAAAATAACTTTAGGGAGTTGCTTTTCTTCGACCAGATCCCAGATGATCTCAGCCTGAACTTCTAAACCATCAACCCCGCTGATCACAAAAACACTTGTTTCCACGACGCGCAAAGTACTGATGACTTCACCGATAAAATCGGAATAACCAGGTGTATCGAGAACATTAACTTTAACATCCTTATGCTCGATCGGAATTAATGAAGTGCTAATTGAGATGTGACGTTGTACTTCCTCTTGAAGGTAATCTGATACGGTGTTTCCATCGTTTACTTTCCCGATGCGGTTCGTTACTCCGGCATTAAAAAGCATGGTCTCAGCCAGCGATGTTTTACCTGAACCTCCGTGCCCCACAAGACAGATATTACGAATACTCTTGGTGTCATAGCTTTTCAAGAATAATCTCCCCTTTGTCTATTCTTTTTAATAACTTGACTTAAACAAGACTATAGCAATAACATCACTAATATTAAATTATAACATGTTTAATTCTCTGTGGTTTCCACAATTCCTCTAAAAAAAACTGTATCCCTAAAAAAACTTGGAGCATGACCTTCTTTCCCGGTGCATAAGTTGAATAGAAATCAACTATATGTACTCTGACAGAGTATCGGCCAGGGAGGAAGAAATGCCCAGAAATAACCTCATTTTCGGTGCAGTCATTCTTTTTGGGGCGAATCTGGTCAACCGTCTGCTCGGGTTTGTCTACCAATACCTGATTATGCACTATATCGGCAGTGAAGCGTACGGATTGTTCTATATGGTATTTCCTGTCTATATGACTGCACTGGTCTTAACCACAGCGGGAATACCACTGGCTGTCTCCAAAATGGTTGCCGAAAGAGTCTCTATTGGCCGCTATGCTGAAGCCCGGAGAGTATTCCGGACAGCTTTCCTGACTTTATTTATTTCCGGTCTGCTGGTTACCATCACGTTGTACCTGAACAGATCCCTGATCGTTCACAGTTTCTTTGCGGATGAGCGCGTTGGAATTGTTTTTCAGATCTGTATCCCGTCGATTTTTATCGTATCTGTGGCTTCTGCGTTCCGGGGATATTTCCAGGGACTGCAGAATATGGTCCCTTCAGCGGTCAGCCAGGTTTGTGAACAAATCTTCCGGATTGGGATCGGCTTTTCTCTTTCCGTATATTTATTAAAGAAAGGCATTGAATGGGCAGCAGCCGGTCTTGCAGCAGGAATGCTCTGTGGGGAGATCGTTGGTTTGCTTGTGATCCTGATTCAATATCTGATGCAGCGCAAGCACCTGCCTTATGGAAATCAAAACGGCGGGCAATCCAAACCCGTCATGCCGGAGCTGATCAGTTTGTCCTTGCCCGTAACCGGAAGCAGGCTGATGGCTACAGGGCTGTCTTCTTTGGATACCGTCATTATTCCCAAACAGCTTCAGCTTGCCGGCTATTCGGCCAGGAACGCCACCTCTCTCTTTGGAGAGTTCAGCGGGACTGCACTTACGCTGCTCTCGTTTCCAAGTGTCTTTACATTTGCGCTGGCGACATCGCTTGTCCCGGCTATTTCCGAAGCAATGGTCCGAAATGATGTCCGGGCTGCCAGGAATAAAAGCATAGATGCGATCCGCTATACCATTATGCTTGGATTGCCGTGTGTCATTGCACTTTATTTTTTTGCTGAACCGCTTACGCACCTATTCAAAAGTGACCATGTATCTGCAGTGTTGAAGGTCTTAGCCTTGGGCGGGCTGTTTGCCTATATTCAACAGACGACCACAGGAATTCTGCAAGGACTCGGCAAAACCTTTTTACCGCTGGCCCATTCGGTCATCACGGCAGTATTCCGGATCCCGCTTCTTTTCTACCTGACTGGAATTCCGAAATTTGGTCTCGTGGGTACCGCTTTAACTTATGTATTTGGTTTTGCCATGATGGCTTTCTTAAACCTTTATGCCATAAACAAGCACATCGGACTACAAGCTGATCTGAAATCCATGATCCTGCAGCCGGTCCTGGCCGGACTTGGTATGACAGCTGTGCTCAAAAGCATCTTATGGCTGATCCCGGGCCAAACAACGCTGCTTACGAGTCTTACTGTCCTTCTTGCCGCAATCGTGATTTATTTTGGGATCCTGATTTCTCAGGGAGGCATTTCAATAAAAGAAATAAAGAAGACCTGGCGGGCTTTGAGGTTTTGGCCTAAAAATAAATAGTGCCCCATTTACAGCATACCTAGCGTTATGCTTTCACCGCCAAAAATTTCGGATCTTGCTTCCCCACTGCCAATACGTCAGCAGGGCTACCACCAAAACAATCACAATAAGCAAGATCTTATAAATAAAATAAATTTTCACCACGGACAGCAGCGTAATAATGACAGCAAGAACAATCGGAATGATAAATAATTTTTTAAGATTATTCTTTCCACCTTTTTCTCGACTCAGCCAGAAAATAATAATAAACACAGCAAAATAAAAGAAAAAAATCCAAAAGCCCATACATTTCTCCTCCCTATAGTAAATTTCCCATGGTCTTTAACCGTTCATAATCGGTCAGGTCACAGTGTAAAGGCGTAACCGAAACATACCCTTCCTGAATTGCCCTGAGGTCGGTATCCTGTTCTTCTTCAAAAACGAGCGTTCCGGTGATCCAATAATACTCTCTGCCATAAGGAGATTTTCTGTTTTCGAACGCATTGTCGTAAACAGACCTGCCTAGTCTGGTGACTCTTTTTCCCTTCCATTCCTCCCTGTCGCAGGGCGGCACATTGATATTGAGCAGGCCACTCTGATACTGAAGCAAGGGGCTGTTCGTATCAATCAAGCGTTTGATGAGCAAAGCGCTTGGCATATAGTCTTCGTAATCATAATTGGCAAGTGATACCGCAATGGAACGTATCCCTAACAGGGCACCCTCCATTGCGGCTGCCACAGTACCTGAGTAGAATACATCCGAACCGAGATTCGGTCCGTGATTAATTCCGGATATGATCAAATCCGGCTTGGCAGGAAGAATATCCCCCTGTATTGCCAGTTTGACACAGTCTGTCGGTGTTCCGTTGACAGATACACCGATATGATTATCTGGCAAGGAATGATGGGTCACGAAGATTGGTTGAAACAGGGTGATAGACCGTCCAACAGCTGATCGCTGCCCTTCCGGAGCCACAACGTAGATCTCATGCTGATGGTCCGCTGCCAAAGCATCATACATGGTCCTGAGACCGGCAGCAAAATAACCATCATCATTTGTCAGCAGGATTTTCATGCAAAACTAGCCTCCGTCATTCTGCCGCTCATTATTGGATTAGTGTCTGCCCATAATTAATGAGAACGCCTCTGCCCTGGTGGCAGCGCTGGTTTCAAACATTCCTCTGACTGCTGATGTAACGGTCTGCGCGCCGGGTTTTTTAATTCCGCGTACGGTCATGCACATATGCTCAGCTTCAATGACGACAATAACGCCGCGCGGATTAAGCATATCATTCACAGTATTCGCAATCTGGCTCGTCAATCTTTCCTGTAGCTGTGGCCTTCTGGCGTAGTCTTCGGCAACTCTGGCCAGCTTTGACAATCCTGTCACCTTGCCGTGTCTCGGTATATACGCAATGTGGGCCTGTCCAACAAAAGGAAGCAGGTGATGCTCACACATTGAATAAATCGGAATATCTCTAACCAGTACCATTTCCTCGTGGTTTTCCGAAAACAATACAGACAGGTTCTTGCTCGGATCTTCATGAAGTCCGGCAAAAGCTTCCTCATAAAATCTGGCAACTCTTTTGGGAGTATCCTTAAGTCCTTCTCTTTCCGGATCCTCTCCAATTGCTTCTAAAATATCCCTTACAGCTCGTTCTATTTTTGCATGATCTATAGCCATCATGATCGCCTCCTGTTATGGTGTAAATTAGCGGAATATTTTATTAATTAGGTCAACTTGAATTGTATCATTTATTTTCGATTTGACCAAATTTTTTTTACTTTTTCTGCAGATACGCAATTCTCTCGACAATTTTATCATCATAATTTTACTTCTTTAAAGTTTTAACCTGCGTTTCTCAGGCAGCTCCGGCCATTTAAGGATCGGCCCAATTAACTTATACACCAGACTGGATTCCTTGGTCAGTATGGGGCCCAATATGGCGAGAATAAGCACATACAAGGCAGAAAACGGCTGCAGGACTCCCAGCAAGCCTCCTGATAGGGCCAGTGTGGCGAGTATAATCGAAAATTCACCACGTGACAGGATCGTTAAGCCAATCCTGAGTGAAGCGCGATGAGACAGCTGAGCTCTCCTTCCGGCTATAAACCCAGCAATCGTATTACCAAGAAGCGTCAGCAGTACTGCGCCAAGGACCGGCCAAACAGCGCCACCCAGCGTAAAAGGATCGATGCTTAGACCGAAACTGAAGAAGAATAATGCGCCGAAAAAATCACGAAAGGGAACAATAATGTGTTCAATCCGCTCGCGATGCTCCGTCTCCGCCATTACGAGGCCGAGTAGCATTGCTCCGATGGCCTCGGCAATATTCAGGGTTTCGGAAATCCCCGCAACCAACGTCACCGCCGCAAAAGTCACCAGTAAAAACGTCTCGTCCGAAGGAATATCCAGCCGGCGGTTCAGCCACGGAACGAGCTTATGGCCCAAAAACAGAAATGCCCCGATAAATCCAAGTGCAACAGCTGCTGTAAGCAGGACTGTAACGGTCGAAGTCGAACCTGAAAGAACCAAGCCGGAGACAACGGATAAATAAATTGCCACAAACACATCCTGAAACATCATCAGCCCTAAGATAATTTCTGTCTCATCGTTCGCAGCTCGTTTTAACTCGACGATGACTTTAGCTACAATAGCGCTTGACGAAATTGTCATCATCCCTGCTACGACCAGGATTTCTTTGACGGGCCAACCTAAAAGCAATGGGTACAGCAGCGCAACAGAAAAGTTGATGAGCATATAGATGAGGCCGCTGCGGAGAATCGACGGTCCCGATGCCATCAGCTGTTTGATTGAGAATTCTAATCCAAGAGAGAATAGTAAAAATAAAACACCCATCTTTCCCATAAAGTCGATGAGCGCGGCTGACTGAATAAACCTGAAATCAAATACCCCGATATGAGGAGCATGAGGTCCAACAACCATCCCCGCAATAATCAGAATAGGCACAATGGAAATCCGCAATTTACCGGCTATCATCCCCGCCACGGCCGATAAAGCCAGAGCGAGACCAACTTCCAGTAGCAAATGCTCCATTAATGAACACTCCCGTGAAACAGGAGTCCTTTAGCAGCTTTCACCTGTTCTTTTTCTCCCAGAATAACAATCGTTGCACCTTCCTGAAGAACGATGTCGGGATTGGGATTGATCGTTTTATTTTGGTCTTTTTTCACCATCGCAATAATCGTCCCGCCGGTCCGCTTCCGGACCTGCATCTCACCGATTGATTTACCAATCGCATAAGCCCCCGTTTCAATCCTGTACCATTCGAGTACCATATCCCCGATGGCTACCTCAACAGTATCCAGATCTTTGGGGCGATAGGCCATTCCGCCCAGAATTGAGGCAATACAACGCGATTCTTCATCATCAAGTGTTACCATCGAGATCGATTCATTCGGATCCTCGAGGTAATAGTGATACATTTCCCGGCGCCCGTCATCATGGACGATCACGACCAGCTTATCTCCAGACCGGGTGTCCAGCTGATACTTTTTCCCGATTCCCGGCAAGTCTTTTTCCTTGACTAACTTCATGCCAAAAAGCCTCCTTTTCCTTTAAATTTACTTTAACAAATCTACGGATATAAGTAAAGAAACGACAGCATTGGATAAAATAAGAATTCCCCATTCAGACTATGCCTGGTCAGCTAATTACGACACAAAAAAAGACATAACGAAACTTTAGTTCCGATACGTCCTTCTAACTTCTTTTATGTGGTGAAATCTTCATTTTGCCATATCGACGTCAATGTAAATCAAATCACCGCGTTGCTGTAAAGAATACGCGGTCGAAAGTAAATAAAATTTTACCGTCTTTCGAGCCGGCATAATACTTCATAATTTCCAGCATCAGATCACTCTCAAATTCTTTTTGCTTTTTGTCTTCATGAAGACAATCCAAGTAGGGTCTCAGCCCGGTGCTTCGATACAGATCCAGGATATCGTCATAACTGTTCATCAAATGATAATACCTGGTTTCCCATAATTCGATTTCCGGTGTTAATTCACAGAGAATATCATAATAATATTCAGGAGTATGAACCTTATAAGGAATCGCAATGTGATTAAAATAGCCGGACCACTTCGCTGAGGATACCAGGTCTAGAAGCAGCTGATGAATCAGCATTTCATTGACAAACGGAACTTGGACAGCTAATATGCCGCGGGGTTTCAGCATGGCAAACAGTCTGGAGATAAGAAGATCATTATCAGGAATCCATTGGAAGACCGCATTGGAAAATATGAGGTCGAACTGGCCCAGATCGGAAATGTCCCGTCCGGCATCTCGTAATAACCAACATACTGACGGATTTGTTGCTTTGGCAATTTCGAGCATGGCATGTGAATTATCAATGGCTGTGATAGCCGCATTCTTCCATCTCTCCGCTAAAATGCGGGTGCTATTACCCGGGCCGCAGCCTACATCCAGAATGTTTTCAGGCTGTTCAAGCTTAATACGGCTGACTAAATCACGTGACGGTTTGGATCTTTCTTTCTCAAATTTTAAATATGCCTCTGGATTCCAGTCTGCCATGGTAATGCCCCCCAAAAACGTTTCTTTGGTATATCAAACACTCTAAGCACTTTCTGATATATCTAAGTGCAGCTAAGGCTGCCGCCTTCACCAATGGCTTAGCGCCAGCCAAGTTTTCTATAATTGTACCAGAAAATAAATGATAATGAAACCTCTTTGGGAAGTCTGACCTTAAATGGCTTTTTTAACCGTTAAGCCGAAAGATTTATTGTAACAATCAACTGCCACCTTTGTGTTGGACATTTCTTCATACGTATTCCCAAGCAGGATCCAGGCCGCGCTGTTTTTGTTGTCCATGGAGACCAGTCGTTCCAGGATAATTTTAGCGTCGTCCCACAGCCCTTTTTCGGTCATGCAGACACTTAAATTATAGAGCACCGTTTTATCTTCCGGATCAATTTTCAGGGCATTCTGATAATACTCAATTGCTTTGCGCGTTCTTCCGAGCTGAAAACAGATAAAGCCTAAATTATTCAGCAGCAATGTGTCGTTATTCTTCAGCGTATAGGCTTTTCTAAGTAATCGGTAAGCCTGGTCGTCCTGCTGAAACTCGTGGTAAATGCCGGCCAGATTGCATAGGGCATCAAGATCATCCGGGTCATGTTTTAATACTTTCTGGAACAGCTTCCGGGCTTTGCCCTGCTGACCGGTCTGCGCATAGCAGTAGGCCAGCCTGGACATCAGGCTGAAATGCCCCCCGCATTTAATCGCTTTATGGAAAGATTCGACCGCATCCTCGGTCTGATTCATTTTTAGCTGCATCTCAGCTTTCATTTCCCAGTATTCCGGCTGATACGGCTTCACTTTACAGCAGCCGCTGAAACAGTTTAAAGCTTCCCTGTATTGCCCCTGGAACTGATAGATGCTGCCAAGTCGAAAAAGGATATCGGCATCTCCAGGTGAGGAACGCAGAGACTTATCCAGACAATTAATAGCTTCCTGCCATTCCCCAAGTTCGAGGTAACAATCCGTCTGCAGATTCCAGTAAGTACTGTTCGCTTCCAGCTGAAGCGCATTTTCGAGATGAATCAAAGCATCATTGACAAATCCCTGTCCATGACAGCAGCGGGCCAGTAAAAAATGTACTTCAGCCAGCTGTCCGGGCTCTTCGCTATAGATGATTGCTGCTTCCAAATAGGCCTGAGCTTCTTTGAAAACCTTATGATCAATCAGTGTTTTCACCTCTGCCAAATACAGGGCGTCGGAGATATTTTCTGTGTTTAAGATTCCAAACAGGATTTCCAGGGCCTGCTGTTCTTCACCCATGAAAAGCAGCCAATTAATTTGCAGTTTTGTCTTGAGATGTAAGCGGTTTCCCATATCAACACCCCTAAATATAAAATTATCGTCAAAGACGAGTGCCTTGTTAACCTTAAAATTATCATATTACAAAAACTATGACGCCCGGCTAGCTAAGATTTTGGTTAACATGGTACTGGATAGTTATTCTTCTTCCTTCCATTATTTACCTCTTATTTTACTGAAAAACCGCTCCTCAAATAACATCTCAATTAGATATTTTTCCAATTGGAACTATTTTTTTCGTTATTTATTTCTAAAAATATGTATAATAAGAGAAGAGTTGCCAAAGCTCAATTTATTGATAAAGAGGCTGATATTTTGTCCAAAGCAAAAGTACCCTTCTTGATCATCATGATGATCATCATGATAGCAATACCGATAATGTCCGGATGCAGCAAAATATTCTCGTTTTCCGCTGATGAAGAATCCAATCCAGTATCAAACTTGCCACCTGGTGCGCTTTACATAGACGGAGCTGCTATCCGTCCGCTAACTCTGAATGTAATTAATCAGGCCAAACAATCCATTTATATCGAGCTGTCCAGTCTGAATGATCAGGAAATCATTAATTTGCTGATTACAAAAGCGCATTCGGGCATCGAAGTGAGACTGCTGCTCGATCAATGGCAGAGAGATAATACCTCAACCATCAAAGCACTAAAAAATGAAAACATATCGGTCCAGTACTATCCTGCTGAAAAAGGACAGTACCAGACAGTACGCTATATGGTTGTTGATCACAAAACGGCTGTTTTTTATGAAAAGGACTGGACCGCCAAAGGCTTCGATGCGCACAGCATGGCTGTAAAGCTATCCGGAGACTCTGTCGGTGTCATGGACAAATCCTTCGGCAAAGACTGGACCTATACGACAACACTGTCGCTCGATTTACCGGATACTTCCAAATTGCCAGAAGACAATATTACCTTTGCCGTTACTGTCAATGTTAAACAGCAGCTTCTTAATTTAATCAACGCTGCTACGTCTGAGATCTTAATAGAAACCGAACAACTAAGTAAAGACGATATAATTGATGCCCTGATGGAGGCAAAAAAAAGAGGCTGTAACGTGAAAGTGATCGTCAGCCTTTCCAGTGCGATTACCTCGCCCGATGCCATTCAGGAATTAAAGGATGCCCAGATCGAATTACGCTATTACAATCATCCTGACAAAAAAGCGATGGGCGCAAATTTCGGTATTTTTGATCAGACAACGCTGTTTTTTTCCAATTCTGCCTGGACATATCCTTCTTTTGTTATTAATCACGAGAGTTCCTTGACTATCCCTTCCCCTGCTGCCGCCAAAAAAGTTACAGCGCTGTTTGATGAAGAATGGGCTAACAGTACACCTTAATCAGTATTTCTCGTTCCTATCCTTATATAAAACCATATGTAGGGCAAGTCTGTGGGCCACTATACCGCTTTTCGGCAGATTGCGCCCTCCATGGCGAGTCGCCTCCTTGCCATCCATGGCATCGCCGACATTAGGCCATCCGTGGCCGTCAAAAAGCCGCGCTACGCTATCCTGCTCCGCTCGCAGCGGAACTGTGTCCCACAGACTGATCTTAGGGTTATTCAAGCAGGTCTGCATACTAAAATACAGAGCATTTTGCGTAGTTATTATCTGGCATACTGAACTTACTTAAACAACTTTTGACCAGTCTGCGTGCCATAGTTCCAGCGTCAAGCGGAGCAAGGAGGCGAAGTGGCCCCAAATACTTTAGTCTGACTATTATTTACTTATTTACTCAACTTTCCCACCCTGTCGGGTAGGTTGAAACCTTGAAAGTCTTTGAAAGTATGGTTAAATACAACAAGGAAACCACCAAATCTGGTATAATGAGAATAACCACAAACCCAATAATACCAGTA
>NZ_JAPDHR010000030.1:0-68844 GCF_030063005.1 Dehalobacter sp. | reverse complement strand
GTAAAGAAATTGATTGAAGTACTGGGGTAAAAGACCTTTGTATTTTTATATTTGTAGTACAACAAGAGCAATTATTGGTAAATCAATTTTATAACTGTAAATTAAGGATGAGTTTTTACACGGTCTGCCCATGGCGGTGATTGGGACCGGCAAGTCAGTATTTTCCCTGGAAGCTTTGACCAAGGTGTCGGAGGAGAAGCAAAAAGAAGTCTTAGAGGATGGATATACGGAAAATGTTACAATTGCGGATGTTCCTTTAGAGAAACTGCTCGTTGGACGGATCGTTCGCCTTGGCGAGGCGGAAGTGAAAATCTTGTATGTTGGGAAGGAACAATACAAAGAGCATGGAAGGCCATATATAGTTAGTCGGGAAGGGCGTTTTGGCCGTGTTGTAAAAGAAGGGCGTATCCGGGTTGGGGATTCAGTAGAATTGCTTTGATACAAATTTAAATAAATCTACCGTATTTTTTAAGGATTAAAAAATGTTATCACGCCAAAGATAGTCAAAACTATTAGAGCAAACAGATTGGTAAGAGGTTGGGATTGTATTTGAGGGGCAATATTCAATAAGGGCATAAACAACCCCATAGAAGCAAACCCAACTGCGTTCGCTACGATGACACCTTTTAAACGGCAAAATTCTTGCCGGTCACTTTCATGACGATAACTACTAATATTACTGTGCCAATGGCAACAATATCAAGCTGTTGACGGATGCGGAAAACAATCAGTTCCTGCTGGTGCCGGAAGGAGTGAAGACACCTAAAATACCGGAGGCCGCAGGGGCGACGGTTATCAATACACCGCTGAAAAAGGTAGTTTACTGTTCGACCACACAGGTAGGCTTGCTTCAGGCAATATTCTCAGACAAGGACTGGGACAGTATTGCCGCCGTCACTACAGATACAGCAGAATGGTATGTTGATGAAGTGAAAACGCGCATGGAGAATGGAACGATTCAATATGTCGGCACAGGGGGCATGGCAGATCCGGATTTTGAAAAGATCCAAGCACTGAACCCCGATATGGTCTTTGTCTATACCGGAGATTACGGACTGCAGAAAACGCTCGCCAAAATGAAGGAACTTCATATCCCCTGCGTGGTCGTCAATGATTATACGGAACCTACGGATATGGGACGTCTGGAATGGCTGAAATTTTTAGGCGCGTTCTACAACAAGGACCAGAAAGCCGCCGGCTTTATTGAAGAGAAAGCGGCGATGCTGCAGGAAATCACAGCTGCCGTTAAAGATAAGCCGAGTCCAAAAGTTGTCTATGGCATGGTCTACGATGGCAAGGTGTATATTACCGACGGCGGATCCTATGTGGCAAAACAAATAAAGGAAGCCGGGGGAGATTATGTATTTGCGAATGTTAACCCGGATAAAACCGGCAGTTCCCAAATTTCCATGGAAGAATTCTATGAGAAAGGCAAGGATGCGGACGTATTTATTTATTCCTCAATGGTTGCCTATATGCCCTCCGTCGAGAGCCTGCTAAAGGCCGAACCGTTATTAAAAGATTTTAAAGCTGTCAAGAACGGAAAAGTGTATTGCTTCGCTCCTTGGTACTACATGTCGATTAACAAAACGATTGAAGGCGTGAAAGATATGGCCTCGCTCTTCCATGAAGGACTTTACCCGGAATGGAAACTTGTCATGTTCCAACAGCTGCCGGGAAAATAGAACATGGAACAAAAGCGTGTCAAACCAACCTTGTTTTGACTGCAAGACTTGTTTGAGCGGTGCAATCATAACATGTACAGCGGAGGAAAAAATGAAAATTCATACTTTATCGACTGGGGATGAAGTCCACAGGTATCAAAAGAGCATCATCATTCCGTTCCAAGAGGACCGCAAGGTGCTAAGCACCTCCGTTCTAAACGGAGGATACAGCGAAAAGCTCAAAGCGGCCTTCAACCACGATTCCAATCCGGGAGAAGGGATGACCTGCTCGCTTAGGACAGATTCCTACCTGAACGACCTGAAGCTGCTTGCCGCAGAGATCGGCCTCGATCCGGAAACGGTGACGGGCATTTCCACCGCCGCGTCGATGGATAATGTTTCGATCAAAACGGTTTCTTATGATAATCTCACGGTGACCGCCATTGTCACCGGAGGAGTGGAAGTCAACGGCGGGAGGGTCGGAGACCCGGCATCTTACCATGAAGCTCAGGGCAAAACCGTCATGACAAAGGAAGGAACCATCAATATTATCCTGAATATCGATGCGGATTTACTCCCAGGTACGTTGACCCGCGCTTTGGTAACCTGCACGGAGGCCAAAACGGCCGCCTTGCAGGAGCTGATGGCGGGAAGCAATTACTCCCGGGGGTTAGCGACAGGTTCAGGAACAGACGGTACGATTATCATTGCCAACAGCCAATCCGATTTAAAACTGACCTATGCGGGCAAACACAGCAAGCTGGGTGAACTGATCGGCTTAGCGGTGAAGCCGGCCGTCAAAGAGGCGCTGTTTTTGCAGACCGGTTTATGTCCAAAAAGCCAGCACAGTATGCTGCGACGCTTGAAACGCTTTGGCATCACGGAAGATAGTATCTGGAACAAGCATTGTGACTTGGGAGAAAAAGCATTGGTCAAACCCTTATTTATTCAGCAACTGGAAATCCTGGACAGAGAAGAGGAACTTGTCGCCCTGACCTCGCTGTATGTCCACCTGATGGACCAAGCGGATTGGGAGCTGATCTCTCCCGGGCGTGCAGCACAGGAAGGCAAGGCTATTGCCGACAGAATAAGACAAAAGTACGGGCTCGACGTTGAATATACTTATTGCTGGCAATCCGCTGAGGAGACAATAACCGGAATGCTGGAAAATTTCGCGGATCTGACGGCAAGAATCACCACAGTATGCTCGGATTAATGGTACTTACCGGGATCAATGTACATGTTTCCGGCAAGCACAATAAGTAGGGGAGAAAAAATGGATCAACAAAGACTGAAATTGAAAATGCATGTGTTTTTTATTATTATACTGGCGCTGCTGGCAACAATGGTGTTTCTATTGAATATTTCAGCCGGTTCTGTAAACATCAGCCTGGAACATATTATCAAAATATTGACGGGACATGAAACCGGGAATGACACCTATGCATCGATTGTCATGAACATCCGTCTGCCAAGGGCGTTGGCAACGCTAGTCGGTGGCGCTTGCCTCGCGGTGGCAGGACTTTTGCTGCAAATCTTCTTCAGGAACCCGATCGTAGAACCCTACGTGCTTGGCATCTCATCGGGCGCCAGTCTGTTTGTGGGCCTCGTGGTCTTAGGGGGATATACTTTCGGCATGACGCATATGACGCCGATGTTTCTGTTCGGCGGCGCGTTTCTCGGTGCGATGGTCGTCATGCTGGTTGTGGTATTAGCCGCCAAAAAAGTCAGGAATATCACCACACTGTTAATTATCGGGTTAATGGCGGGATTTATCTGCAGTGCAATGACCAGTATGCTGACAGCGTTTGCCGATAAAGAAAAAATTCATGCGTTTATGATGTGGACGCTGGGGAGCTTTTCCGGTTTTTCCTGGACGCAGGTGGAGTGTCTGTATCTGATCGGTGTTCCGTTCCTGCTGATGTCCTTATTGATTTGCAAACCGCTGAACGCGATGCTTTTCGGAGAAAAATACGCCTTATCGATGGGGTTGAACATCAAACGGTTCCGGATGCTGGTTATCCTGATTTCCAGCGTACTGACCGCGGTAATCACGGCGTTTGCCGGCCCGGTTTCCTTTGTGGGTCTGGCGGTCCCCCATATGGTGAGAATTTCTTTTGGTACTTCCGACAACCGTGTTTTGCTTCCGGGTGTTATCCTGGCAGGCGCGTTAATGACCGGAATTTGTGATTTGGGAGCGCGGATGCTGATGGCACCGACAGAATTGCCGCTGAGCGCGATTACTTCGTTGATTGGCGCGCCGATTGTTGTCTATCTGCTGCTTAGAAAGGGGAGTGAACTGTGAATAATGTGATTCTTGCTGAGAAAATGGATGTCGGATATGAAAAAACGGTGGTGGTGGAAAATGTCGACCTCCGGGGCATCAAGGGACAGCTAATTTGCCTGCTTGGTCCCAACGGAGCCGGAAAATCCACCATCCTGAGAACGCTGTCCGGGCTTCTTGCGCCTGTCAGCGGGACAGTGTATATCAACGGCAGTGATTTAAAAAGCATTAAAAAACCAGAATTGGCGAAAAAGTTAGCTGTAGTCTTGACAGAACAGGTATCGTTAGGTCTGCTTACCGTTTTTGAAATTGCAGCTATGGGACGCTTTCCGCATACCAACCTGATCGGCAAATTGTCGGACGAGGACAAAGGAATTATTCAGGAAGCCCTGCAGGCGGTAAATGCCGTCCATTTGAGGGACAGATATTACGCTGAACTCAGTGACGGTGAAAAACAAAAAGTGATGATTGCCCGCGCCTTGATCCAGCAGCCGGAGCTGATTGTTCTCGACGAACCAACAAGCCACCTGGATGTCAAACATAAAGTTGAAGTCATCAGTATCCTGCGCAGGTTATGCCTGGAAAAAGGCATAACGGTCGTGCTCTCGCTCCATGACATTGATCTGGCCATTAAAGGCTGTGAAACCATCCTGCTGATCCAGGACGGAAAAATTGCAGCCCAGGGTACGCCTGAGGAAATCATCAAGGCCGGAACGATTCAATCGTTGTATGAGATTGAAGGGGCGCAATACAATGAATTGCTGGGAAGCCTGGAATTTTTCAGCCGTCAGTATCCCGAGATTTTTATTGCAGGGGGGAATGGAACGGGCGCAGGCGTGTATCGTGCGCTTTCCCGGGCCGGATACGGAATGTGCTGCGGGGTGCTGCACAGCAATGATATTGATATCCATATCGGTAAGGCCTTAGGTTGTGAAATTATTGAGGAAGAGGCTTTTAACGCCATCCATGAAGATAAATATCATCAGGCCAGGGAGATTATGAAAACCGTGGATTATATGATTGATACAGGTTTTCCGGTAGGAAGCATCAATCAGCGCAATATGGACCTGGTGATTGAAGCGGTGAAAATGGGGAAAACCGTATTCTCCTTGTTCCCGAAAGAACATGCATTCAAGCGTTACGGGGAGTGGACGGATAAAATCCGCTATTGCTCGAAAGCGGCGGAAGTTACCAAATGCATTGAAGACAAAAAAACAATGGAAAGGGTGTGAGGCATTATTATGATCATTGCCCGACTTGCTACGGGAGATCAAGTTTACAAGTATAACCGCTGCCTGGTGGTACCTTTCTTAGGAAAGCGCAAGGTCATGAGCACCTCCATGCATAACGGAGGCTACCGTGAAGATTTAACGGCGGTGTATAACCAGGATGTCAACCCGGGTTCCGGCCGGGAATGTGAACATTGCAAACCGGGACAGGAAGAAAAAATCAAGCGGTTTATGATCGACGATCTGGGACTGGATTACGACACAGTGGCCTATATGGCGACCATTGTCTCCATGGACAGCGCTGCCGTCAAAACGGAAACCTATGATGAGCTGACCGTTACCGCCATTGCTACAGCCAGTCTGGAAGTCAACGGCGGACGGGTGGGAGAGAAAGCCACAAGCTATGAAAAACGTGGGAAAAGCGTTAGTCTCAAGCCGGGAACCATTAATATCATGGTTTTTGTCAACGCCGATATGACACCCGGATGCCTGGCACGCAGCATTGTCACAGCTACAGAAGCTAAAACCGCCGTCCTGCAGGAACTGCTGGCCGGAAGTTTGTATTCATCCGGAATTGCCACCGGATCAGGAACAGACAATGTGATGATTATTGCCAATGCGGAATCGGATAATACCTTGACCTATGCCGGGAAGCACGGCAAACTGGGGGAATTGATCGGCCGGATGGTTATGGATGCAGTCAGGGAATCGCTGGGGAAACATATGGGCCTTACCAGAGAGAGCCAGCACAGTATGCTGGCCAGACTGAAACGGTACGGCATCACTGAAAAAAGCTTCGGCGACAAGTGCCGCGAGGTCTGTTCCGGAGTGAGCCTGGCCGATGCAATCGGCCGTATCCATGTGCTGGATTCACAGGATGAAATCGTTTCCTTAACGTCACTTTATGTCCATTTGCTGGATCAATTGTCTTGGGGATTGCTTTCAGTAAAGGAAGTTGAGTTTTCCGGAAAAATTATCTTGCAGAATCTCGCCGAACACCGGAAGACGACAGCGGAATGGACCGCCTGTGCCAATGCGGATCAAAAAGAATGGGTGCAAGCGATGCTGGATTCATTTGTTACGACAGTCTGCCGGGGAACAGCAGCGGCAATTCAAACGAATCAAGAAGATTAATGAGGGTTGACCGTAGGGCTTTCAGACGAAATGTATTTCATATTTAAGTTATAAGGAGAAAAATAATAATGAAAAGAAAATCTCAATTGCAATGTTTTTTAATTTTAACAATGGTACTAACTTTGCTGGTGATGCCCCTGGGGTGTGCCAAAGAGACTGCGCAAATGGATTCCGGTATAGCCGCCGCCATCGGCAGTGTTAAAGATGTGAAAGCCATGTATCCTGCCGGGAGCAGCATGAATTTGAAATTTGCCAAAAACTTCAGCATTGCGTACCTGGAAGACGGCATGAAACTTGTTACCGACGGCCAGAAGAGACAAATGCTTCTCCTGCAGGAAGGACAGCAGGCGCCTGCGGAATACAAAGAATTACCAACAGTCACCCTGCCTTTAAGTCAGGCGATCTACTCCAGTTCGACACAGGTCGGTTATCTGCGGGCGTTTGATAACGATATGCTGTTTGACAGTATCGTCGGCGTTCGGATGAAAGCGGAAGACTGGGACTTTGATGCGATGAAGAACCGTATGCTGAGCGGGCAAATCAAGGATATCGGCGATAATACCACGACAAGTACCAGCTATAACCATGAAATTATTCAATCCTTAAATCCAAAACTTGTTTTTACGAGCCAGGGAATGGGGACAGAGCAGCAGAAACTGATGGAAATGCTGAATCAGGCAGGGATTCCTTATTTGTTCGACGGGTCGAGTACGGAGCTTGATTATCGGGGAACGATGGAATGGCTGAAATTCTATGCGGCCTTTTACAATCTGGAAAAAGAAGCAGACATTTACTTTGATCAGGCGATCGCCCGGATTGACGAAATGAAAGAAAAGGTCAAGGACGCTCCGAAACCGAAGGTCGGCTGGGGAATCATCAGTATGGGCAAAGTCTATGTGGAAAACGGCGGCTCCAAAAGTGCGCAAATGGTCAGAGACGCAGGCGCTGAATATATTTTTAACGATATTGGCGCCGGTCAGGACGGTGTGACGAGCATCAGCGTTGAGGAGCTTTACAACCGTCTGGCGGAAGCGGATATTTTCCTCAACAGAGGGATGCCGAAATATGGGCCGGATATAAAATCCATCACGGATCAGGCCCCGGTCTTGGCTGAGCTGCCTTGTTTCAAAGATAAAAAAGTCTGGCAGATTACGGATAGTTACTGGAGTACGTACCATAATATCGACCAAAAATATATTGAACTGGCGGCGATCTTTCATCCTGATCTTTATCCGGATTATCAGTTTAAAAACTTCATCCTGATGCCGGATGTTGCGGAGTAAGGGAGGAGAGTCATGGTCAATATTGTTGTGATTCTGACACCGATGGAGCCTTTTTTGACATTCAGGGAAGCACAAGCGGAACTGGACAGCCAATATCCGGGACAATTTCAGATCCATTTATTTAATACAACGGAACTCGACAATGACAAGGAGCAGGCTGCGGCCTGCCTCGAGGCCAGTCGCAACGCGGATTTTGTCCTGATAAAAATTCACGGGTCATTATCTTTTTTCAAAAGTTTTCTCAATCTCTTCACCTGTCTGAAGCAAAAACAACGTCTTTTTGTTTATACCACGATTGAAGAAGAGAATGCGGAAGTTTTTCCGGATTGCAGCATCCTTCCGGAGGATTTTAAGACGATCAATAAATACTATCAATCCGGCGGGCTTAAGAATACGGTCAATTTAATCAAATGGCTGGGCAATCAGTACGCCGGAGCAGGTGTTCCTGTGGAAGCGCCTGTTTGCCCGAAATGGAGCGGGATCTATGATCCGGATGAGAATACGGAAGACGAAGACGCATACCTGACACAGGTGAAAAACAGCGGGCTGCCGGTCATCGGCATCATTATCAATGTCCTGCTGGTTCAAAAGAATAATCTGGTCCATGTCGATGCCTTAATCCGGGAAATAAGAAAACAAGGCGCGCATCCTTTGTGTGTTTATTCGGATATGCTTCCGGACCAAGACCTGGGCTGTGAGGGAATCAGAGCCGCTCTGGAGCGCTGCATGATGTCTGAGGGAAAACCTTTGGTGGATTCGATCATTAACACCACCGCCTTCAGTCTGACCATCCTGGCTGATCCGGGTGACGGGTCCAAGCCGAGGGAAAGCAGTATTTTTGAACTTTTGCAGGTTCCGGTTTTTCAAGCCATGACCACATTGCAGTCTTTTGAGGAATGGAACCATTCGGTCAAAGGGCTGGACGGCCTGTCATTGAGCTGGAGCGTTTTCCAGCCGGAATTTGACGGACAGGTCATCACGTTCCCGTTCGCGACGACGGAAACAGTCGAAACGGCGTTGGGGCCAAAAAGAGAGGCGCAGCCGATTGCCGAGCGGGTGGAAAGTATTACAACCCTGGCAATCAACTGGGCCAAACTGCGATACAAGGATAACACAGAGAAAAAAGTCGCAATCATCCTGCATAATAATCCGCCCCGCAATGACAACATCGGCGGCGCTGCCGGGCTTGATACCCTGGTATCGCTGCAGCGGATGATCGGACGGCTGGAAGAATGCGGCATTAAGACGGATTACCATTTTGCCGACGGCAAAGAAATCATTGACCGGATCACCGCGGGACTGACCAACGACGGCCGGTGGTCCTCCCCGGAAACCATGCTGGAAAAGAGTATCGACACCGTCAGAAAAGAGCAGTACGGACGATGGTATGATGAATTTATTCCCCGGGTGAAAGAGAATCTGGTCAAATACTGGGGCGAACCGGTAGGCGATTTCATGGCGGTCGACGAACAATTGCTGGTTCCGGGCATTCTAAACGGCAATATTTTTATCGGGCTGCAGCCGCCGCGGGCGTTTGAGGAAAAAGCGGAAGAGATGTACCACAGTACGGATATTCCGTGCCCGCATCAGTATATCGGCGTTTACAACTGGGTGGAAAAGGTGTTTCAAGCTGATGTCATTATACACGTGGGTACCCATGGCACCATTGAATGGCTGCCCGGCAAGGAAGTCGGGCTGTCCAAAGATTGCTACAGCGATATTTGCATCGGCACGGTTCCGCATTTGTATGCCTACATCATCAATGCTCCCGGTGAGGGAACGCAGGCGAAAAGAAGGACCTACGCAACCATCCTGGATCACATGGTTCCTTCAATGATGGAAAGCGGCGTTTACGATGAACTAGCCGAGGTCGACGAGCTGATGAAGCAATATTACCATATCCAAAGCGCCGATCCGAAGAAACTGCCGGTCATTCAAAAGCAGATACGGGAGCTGGCGGTCAAGATCAATCTAAACAATGATATCGGTCTCACCCCGGAGATGCTGGAAGAAGATATCGACGGCTGCATAAAGCAGATGCATTCCTGGGTCAGCAAGGTGCAGGCCTGTGATATTTATGACGGGTTTCATATTTTTGGCATGGTCCCGGAAGAGGACCGGTTTCGGAATATGCTGAAGATGTTGGTAAGAAACAGAAACGGGAACACACCGTCACTTCGGGAAGGCGTATGCGATCTTCTGGGTCTTGATTTTGAAATGCTGCTGGCAGTGCCGGAGACACCGACAGCAGACGGAAAATCCTATGGGATTTTGCTGGCTGAAGCAGATGAAATGGGAAGAGAAATCTTTCTGGAATTGGAAAAACATCATTATGAGCTTCAGGCAGTGGAGGGAATGATTGAACAGTTTAAGGCGAAGTGCGTTAGCTGTTCAGAAAGCACGGACAGTTTCCGTAAGATGAACAGTACGGATAGGCTCAGACAATGCCTGAACTTTGTCTGTTCCTTCATTAAGCCGCGGGTGATGCGGATTACAGATGAACTGGACCGCTTTATCGGCGGTGTCAACGGGAAATTTGTACCTCCCGGCCCTTCAGGAGCGCCGACCAGAGGGAATGCTCGAATACTCCCGACAGGCCGCAATTTTTATTCCGTTGATCCGGGAGCTATGCCCTCGCGGTCATCCTGGGAGATTGGCCAGACCTTAGCGGACCAGCTGTTGGAACGGTATCTCCGGGATGAGGGAAAATACCCGGAAAGTACTTCAATTTTAGTCTATGCCACCGAAGCCATGCGGACGTACGGGGACGATATTGCGGAAACCTACGATTTGCTGGGGGTACGGCCTGTCTGGCTGGGCAATACGGACCGGGTCATCGGGATTGAAGCCATTCCCCTGGAAGAACTGGGACGGCCGCGCATCGATGTGACGTTAAGAATTACCGGATTGTTCAGGGACGCTTTCCCCAACTTGATCGAACGGGTGGAGGATGCGGTGAATTTAGTCGCATCCCTGGATGAACCGGAAGAGCAGAATTACATTAAAAAACATGTCAAGGAAGAAGTAGCCGAACTGGTCGCCCAAGGCATCGAGATGGAACAGGCTTATGAATATTCGCTGATCAGAGTCTTCGGAGATGCTCCGGGCGCTTATGGCGCCGGGACCAAAAATGTGGTGGAAAGCAAAAAATGGAATGACGTCACCGATCTGGGCAAAGTTTATACCACCTGGGGCTGTCATGCTTACGGCAAGAAACTGCACGGGGAAAAACTGCCGGAAGTGTTTGCCTTGCGGATGAAAAAAGTCAATGTTGCGGTGAAAAACGAGTCTACCCGGGAGTTTGACATGCTGGACAGCGATGACTTTTACAATTATTTTGGCGGCATGGTGGCGGCGATTACCACCCACAGCGGTTCCCAAAAACCGGCCTATGTCCCGAGCACATCCGATACCGATCATATAGAGACGCTGTCATTGCATGAAGAAGCGTCACGGGTCATGCGGGCCCGGGTCAATAATCCCAAGTGGATCGAAGGATTGAAAAAGCATGGCTACCGGGGGGCGAAACAAATCTCGGCCATGGTCGATATTACCTTTGGCTGGGATGCGACGACCAATGTAATTGATGACTGGATGTACGACTGTATTGCCCAGCGTTATGCGTTTGACCGGGAAACGGCGGACTGGATGCGGGAAGTCAATCCCTGGGCCCTGCATAATGTGGCCGAGCGTTTGCTGGAAGCCAATCAGCGCGGCATGTGGCATGCGCCGGAAGAAAGTGTGGAGAAACTGAAAAAGATCTATCTGGAAATGGAAGGCAGCTTGGAGGAACTGGGATAGAATTTTTCGGGCCTGTCTGCATGCCACAATTCCGCTTTCGGCCGTTGTGTCTTCCATGACACAAAAGGCCGCGCTTCGCTTCCTTGCTTCGCTGACGCCGGAACTGTGACATGCAGACTGATCAAAAGTTGGTTAAGTAAGTTCAGTAGAAGGAGATGGAATAATTGGCTCACATTTATCCTTTTGCGGCAGTTGTCGGCCAGGATGCCGTGAAGAAGGCGTTGATTTGGAATATGGTCAATCCCAGCATTGGCGGCGTGCTGATCAGCGGTGAGAAAGGGACGGCCAAATCCACGCTTGTCAGGGGAATCAGCTGCATTGCGCCGGATGTCCGGCTGGTGGAATTGCCGCTGAATGTGACTGAAGACAGGCTGTGCGGCAACATCAACTTTGAACATGCCGTGAAATACGGGGAAAAACGTTTTGAAGCCGGTATTTTGCAGCACGCCCACGGCAATATTCTTTATGTGGATGAAGTTAATCTTTTAAGCGATCCTATCGTGAAAACGCTGCTGGAGTCGGCATCATCCGGGATGAATATCGTCGAAAGGGAAGGAATCTCGTACCGGCACCCCTCACGGTTTATTCTGGTTGGCAGTATGAATCCTGAAGAAGGGGGCCTGCGTCCTCAATTTTTAGACCGTTTCGGCCTGTATGTCGAAGTCAGCGGGGAGCAGGATACCCGGATCAGGGCGGAAATCATCCGGCGGCGGGTGGAATATGAAAAAGACCCGGCGGCATTTTGCGAAAAGTGGCAGGAAGAAAGTGAACAGCTGCGTATTGACATCCGGCGGGCAAAAGCAGCGATCAACCGGATTGAAGTAACAGCAAATGCCATACAATTGGCTGCTGCTATTGCCAGGGAAGGTAATTGCGCCGGTCACCGGGCGGAATTGGTGATTGTGGAAACGGCCAAGGCAATTGCAGCCATGGATTCCCGCATTGCCCTAAATATCTCAGACATCAAAGAAGCAGCGCAATATGCCCTGCCTCACCGGACAAGAGAAAAGCAGGAACAGCCGCCGTACTCTCAGCCGGAGCAGGAAGAACAGGAACAAGAGCAGGAACAGGAAGATCAGGAACAGACCCAGGAAGAAAACGAAAATCAGGAACAGGATCAAAATCCGGATCAAAGTCAGGACCCGGCGGATTCCAATGAGGCGCAGCAGGAAAAACAGGATCAAAACGACAACGACCGACCGGATGAAGGATCGGAGGACTCTCCGTCTTCCGAGCAGCAAAACCAAGATGACAGGGAACCAAATGAGGATCAGGAAGGCGCCGAAGGACCGTCTGAAACCTTGGATATTCCGGAAGAATCCTTTATTGTTTCCAGATGGCTCTCCGATGCCGGCATTCGTACCATCCAAAAGGGAAGCGGCAAGCGGAGTCTGGTCAAAACATCATCAAAGCAGGGAAGGTATGTGCGCTATCGTTATCCGGGCAGAGACGAAAGCTATGATCTCGCTTTCGACGCCACGCTGCGGGCGGCAGCTCCATACCAGGTTTTCAGAGAAAAAAACGGCAGAGCGGTGGCTGTCGAAAAAACGGATATCCGGGTGAAGGTTCGCGAGAAGCGGACAGGAAATACCATTATCTTTGTCGTGGATGCCAGCGGTTCCATGGGGGCGAACAAAAGAATGGCAGCGGTAAAGGGGGCAATCCTCTCTCTGCTCAATGACGCGTATCAGAAAAGAGACAAAGTCGGGATGATTGCGTTCAAAAACCGCTCGGCAGAGCTTCTTCTGGGAATCACCCGAAGTGTGGAATTGGCGGAGAAAAGGATGGCTGCGCTTCCTACCGGCGGCCGAACACCGTTGGCCGCAGGGCTCAACCTGGCCTACGAAATTGTTAAAGCGGCGAAAATAAAAGACAAAGATACGCTTCCGGTCATCGTTCTGGTCTCAGACGGCAGGGCGACTTACTGTGAAAGCGGATTGGATGCTTTTGAGGAAGCCGTTGCCGCAGCCCAAAGGATTGGAGCGGAGAAAATCAAATCTGTCGTCATTGACACCGATCAGAGCTTTATTAAATTGAACCTGACGGAGAGGATTGCCAAGAGCATGAATGCGGACAGCTTTGTTATTGAAGACCTCCGGGCGCAAAATCTTGTCGCGGCAGTATCATTATCGATCTAGGGATTGAAGCAAAGGAGAATAACGAATGAATAATGAGATTAAAAAGTACCCGTTTACAGCAATTGTCGGCCAGGAAAAGATGAAATTGGCATTAATTCTGAATGTGATTAATCCGTTTTTAGGCGGGGTCTTAATTCGCGGCGAAAAAGGAACAGCCAAATCAACGGCTGTTCGGGCGCTGGCTGATATGCTGCCGGAACGTTCGCAGGCGGAAGGATGCCAATTTTCCTGCGACCCGCTGCAGTCGGATAAAGTTTGTAGTGAATGTGCGGAAAAGATGAAGAATGATCAACCGATCAAGAGTATCACGACAAAAATGAAAGTCATTGATCTGCCCGTCAGCGCCACGGAAGACCGGGTCGTCGGAACACTTGATATTGAGCATGCCATCAAAAAAGGAGAAAAGAAATTTGAACCGGGTATTCTGGCCCAAGCCAACCGGAATATCCTTTACGTTGACGAAGTCAATTTATTGGATGACCATGTGGTGGATATCCTGCTTGATTCGGCAGCAATGGGGATCAATACCATCGAAAGAGAAGGCATCTCCTTTTCTCATCCGGCAAGATTTACTTTGGTTGGAACCATGAATCCGGAAGAAGGGGATTTGAGACCCCAGCTTTTGGATCGCTTTGGACTCGTTGTCGATGTTGCAGGGGAAAATGACACCGCCCAAAGAGTGGAGGTCATAAAGAGAAGGCTGGCTTACGAAAAAGACCCGGAAGCCTTTTGCCGCTCGTTTGATCACGAACAGTCGGCGTTGGCGGAAAAAATTCAAAAGGCAACCGCACTGCTTCCCCGGGTAAACTTTGAGGATGAACTTTTAGAAATGGCTGCGAAAATATCCATAGCACTCGGCGTTGACGGGCACCGGGCAGATATTGTCATGATCAAGGCTTCTATGACGATTGCTGCTTTTTATGGCAAAGATAAGGTGACCAAAGAAGAATTAAAAGAGGCGGCTGCCTATGTTTTGCCGCATAGAATGCGGCGGAAGCCTTTTGATGATTCGCAGATGAGTATCGATACAATAGAAGAGATCATTAATAAAATCATGGAACCGTGCGTTTAGAAAGCAAAAAAATATAACATACCGGAAAATAGAAGGACGAATAAATCTTAATGAGTAATGAACAAGGTAAGTTAGCAATGAAGAAAGAAAGAACCCTGATTGTATTATGGACCACAAGCAAATGCAACCTGCAGTGCAAATACTGTTATGCCTCGGCTGCCGGGGAGCAAAAAAACATGGATTCGGATACGGCGGTAAAAATCTTGGATTATTTTGCGGATCAGCCCGTGAAGCTTCAGTTAACAGGCGGAGAGCCCTTGCTCAATTATGACCTGGTTTGTACAATATATGACTATATTGTCCAGCGCGGCTATGACGTCTCGCTGCAGCTGCAGACAAATGGAACCATCATCAATCAGGAAATCGCTAACGGCATTAAAAAAATGAAAATGGCTGTCGGCGTGAGCCTGGACGGTCCTCCGGCGGTGAATGAAAGTATCAGAGGCGGAACGCAGCAGACCGTTCAGGGCATTCAGCATTTAGCCAAAGCAGGGGTCATGCTTAATTTGAACAGCGTGGTGACAGCGCAGAATGTCGATAAGCTGCCGGAACTTGCAGATTTTGCGCTGTATCTTGGCAATGTGGCCGGTATTGGCTTTGATCTGCTGAGAAACGCAGGACGGGCCAAAGAAAACAGCGGGGCGGTGGGCAGGCCTACAGGCGAACAATTGAACACCGCGTTAAGACGCCTTTTTGAAAAATCGGAGTCAATTTATCAACAGTTCGGCAGAAAGATTATGATCCGCGAGGTCGAAGAAGCGAAGAAGCGCCTGTCCTCTCCGGCTGGCACTCAGGAATATTGCTATGCTTCCTGTGGACGCTCTTATGTTTTCTTACCCAATGGCGACTGCTATCCCTGCGGCTCGCTGATCGACAATCCCGACTTTTATATGGGCAATATCGGGAATCCGCCACTGAAACCGATTGCCATAGTCAAGCAAAGAGCGGGCCGGTGTGAGGCGTGCTGTTATCACCCCTTCTGTCCGGGAGGCTGTCCCTCCAGACTGATCGTCAATGCGGATGAGGCAGAGGATACATTAGACTGTGTTTTAAAAAAATCGGCTTTTGATATTGCCTCCGGTTTATTGAAATAAAATATTAGGTATTTCGGAAGCAATCGTTATGAAAATAAATTGAGAGGAGCATACCCATGTTACGTCTTATCAACTTGACTAAAAAATATGGAAACCTGACAGCGGTTAACGGGCTGAACCTGGATATTGAAGACGGGGAATTCTTTGGACTGCTGGGGCCGAATGGAGCAGGAAAGACCACGACGGTCAGAATGATCAGCACTCTGACGCCTAAAACTTCCGGTGACATTGTCATTAACAACGAAAGCATGGACCGGAACCTGGTTGCAGTTAAGATCAAAATCGGCGTTGTCCCCCAGCATAATAATCTGGAGAATGAGATGACCGCCTGGGAAAATCTTGAGGCTCACGGGATGCTTTATAACATGTCTAAGGCCTTAAGGAAAGAACGAATTGATGAACTGCTGGAATTCACGGAACTGACAAAACGGAAAAACGACCTGGTGGGCAAATATTCCGGCGGCATGAAAAGAAAACTGATGATTGCCAGGGCGTTGATGCACAATCCGGAGATTTTGCTTCTGGATGAGCCTACCGTCGGACTGGATGCCTCGGCCAGGAGGAAAATGTGGGACCTGTTAAAAAGCCTGAAAAGCAGAGGGCTGACCGTGCTCTTAACAACGCACTACATTGAAGAAGCTGAGGTGCTGTGCGACCGGGTAGGACTCATTAATGGCGGGGCCCTGGTGGAATTGGATTCACCCCAAAAATTGATTGAAAAAGTTGGTAAATTTGCCGTTGAAAATTTTGTTAATGGTAAGACCAAAGAAGAATTTTTTGAAACAAGGGAAGAGGCTGTCGCCTATGCAGCGGCTTTAGAGGGAAGCGTCAATATCCGGCCGTCCAATCTGGAGGATGTTTTCCTGAAATTAACCAATAGAAGGGTGGAATCCTGATGGCTGCCTTATACGGAATATTGTGGCAGGAGTTTGTTTTATTTAAAAGAAAGTTTTGGAGCACAACGATCGGCGCCATGGTTTCACCGACACTGTATCTGATCGCTTTCGGCTGGGGATTAGGCAGCGGGATGCAGGTAGAGGGGCGCTCCTATATGGAGTTTGTGATTCCGGGGATTATCGCCATGAGTACGATGTTGGTAAGCTTCAGCAACGCCGCCAACTCCATTAATATCGCCAGAATGTATTACAAAACGTTTGAGGAATTTATGGTCGCGCCCGTGAATATGACGGTATTTGCGCTGGGCAAAATTATTGCCGGAGCGTTATACGGCATGTACTCCGCACTTTTGATTATCATTTTGGTATCCGTTTTTGCAGGAGGACTTCCTTTGTCGCCTTATTTTATCCTCATAACACTGCTGAACTGTTTTGTTTTCTCTGCCGGCGGCTTTCTGGCAGGTTTAATGATCAACTCACACGGTGGGATGGCCAAGTTTTCCAACTTCGTGATTACCCCGATGTCATTTCTCTGTGGGACGTTTTTTTCTATTGAGAAGATGCCCCTGGTATTGAAGTATTTCATCCAGGTGCTGCCGCTTACGCATACCAGCATAGGTCTAAGGAGCACAGGAGAAGGGATCGCAGCGATGGCCCTGCATTTCGGTGTATTGGCAGGCTATTTCATTGTGCTTTTTATTGTTGGGGCGTGTTATTGTAAAAAAGTAGAATGAAAAAGTCAGAAGAAAACGATTCGATGATAACGAATATCTTGCCTATTGGTTATAAGTCTCGTTTTTCAGCGTTTAAAAATCGTGGTAAAACATCTTACAAATACCTTTATTTCATCTTCAGTCAGTTGCCGGACATAATGTTCGGACAGTATCCGGAATTTCTTGAAGATTATCTTTCGTGGAGCCTCGAGGTTCAAGAAGCCTGTAAAAGAGCAAAAAATTAGTTGCGTTAAAGGCAAACTCATCAAAAGATGGGGACGCAAAGCCGCAGGGGCTAAGGTACTTACTCGTACTATGGTAGCCTGGCTGCCGTAGAGACTTTGTCTAACCTGCCTTTAACGGCAGTTTTTTTTATGCATTGTAAGGAATCAATTTACTATTATTACAATATTAGAAAATATCGACATATTTCGATCAATTTATCAATGCTCACGAAGCTATTATCTTTACTTTTTTTTGTAAGTAAGTTGATGACAGATAAAAAATGGATTTATGTTAAAGGAGCTAAAACAGTATATGTACAGGATTAAATTTAACTTTTATCTTTATAGGATAAATTACGGAATCTAACTGCTGTACAATAAAATACAATATAACCTGGAAAACCGCAGTTTGCAAAAATTAGGCTGCGGTTTTCTTATTGACAAAAACAACGCTTTTTCGACTTTAAATAAATTAAAACAATCTCTTTATGATCTGATGATATTGAAGAATAAAGGGATAGCGAACAAACTGGTTTTTGCTGTTTTCTTTGAATATTTCCCAGTATGCCGTTCTCCGCCTCTGTTTTGGTTGTTCTACCCCCTTGAGGTCTTTGAAAATTGAATATGTGTTTTATCCGGTACGTTCCCCATATGTCCTGTAAAAGGAAAGCCAGATTGCAGGTACGCAAAGATCACCTGTCCGGTAATTCTTGAGGATTGCAATAAGAGGATCAATAATGCTTAATCGGGTTGATGAAGGTAAGGTTGAAGCGATCAATACCCATGCAATAAATAAATGTTGGTAGCATTTATGGCCATGACACATATGGCGGGATAATGATACTTGCGTGCAGTCGAGGTTAAGTCCCAGAGTGCGCCCCGGTCGTTGACGGGGAGGTGAATTTCCTATGAGACGGTTAACCGCCGTCTGCCGGATAAGATCGTGATTGAAAAACCAAAACAGAGGTGCAGTTATAGGGGCACGCTTATTTTTTACGTATTAATCTATCACAAAGGTGTGCCCCTGTAATTGCAAATATATAAATAGGAAGGAATTATAAATGGACGAGAAATTTTATACGGTACCTGAAGTTGCTGAACTTCTAAAGGTAAGCAAAAATTACATATATGAATTGATTAATCGAAAGCAAATTAATTATTTACGTTTGTCGGAAAGAAGAATAAGGATTCCTGCCAGTGCTTTGGAGAATTGCAAACTACAAGATTTGGACACTCTTGGTTATAATCAGATTGTCCAATCCCCAAAGGCGGGGAGGCCAAGAAATGTCTGTAAGAGAGCGCGGTGAGAGTTGTTGGCAGATCCAAATTTATTTAGGGAGAAAGGAGGACGGCGCAGAAGATTATCATTATGAAACATATCATGGAAATGAGACTCAAGCGAACAGATATCATGATAAATTGAAAAAGCAAATAAAAAAACAATTAAAGTCTGCTTCAGGAAAATTGCTGTCTGTTGAAGATCTAATTGACAAGTGGGCCAATATATTAGGAAAAGAAATTGAGGATACAACCAAAGATACTTACAAGCGGCAAGCGAATGCAGTAAAGCCGCTTGTTGAAGGGCAGATGCTCTATGAATTGAATGTAGAAATAATCGAAGAAAGATTAAAGACTCTTGACGGGAAAATTGACGCCGGCATCCTAAAGGTCAGAACAGTGAGGAATTACTATTCGATATTAAAAAGAATTCTTGCTTGGGGAGCTTCGAGGGATTTGGTTCAGCCGGATTTAATGAAAGATATAAAACCCCCGAAGGTCTCCAGGATCAAAAGAGATGTTTATTCTCAAAGCAACTTAAATATTTTCATCGATACTGCTAAAGAATATAAACACTATTTGCCCCTTAGAATCCTAGGAGTAGGCGGCTTACGCGTCGGGGAAGTAATCGGCGGCAAGTGGAAGAATTTAGACCTGACTCATGAGAACGGGAAAATGAAAATCGTAGAAGCCATGAATTCCAGAACGAGAAAAGATAATAAAGAGACAAAGACCTTGAATAGTGAACGAACGATTATCTTCGATGTGGAAACAACAAAAGAATTGGTAATTCATAAAGAATCTATGCAAAAGCTGAATAAAGCGAACGACAACGATTTCATTTTCCTAAGTGAAGACGGCAACCCGTTACGGTATCAAGTTTTATTCAGAGCGAAAGAACGTGTCCTTAAAAAAGCCGGACTGCATCATATCCGGATTCATGACCTGAGACATGGGGTGGGGTCGATCTTGTTAGACAAAGGTTATTCACTAACAACCGTGGCAGAATTTTTAGGACAAACCCCGGCGACGACAGCCGCGGTTTATGGCCATTCCTTACGACTAGGTAACTGTGAAGACGTATTGCGGTGAATTACCAAAATCCAGTCAAAAAACCCAGTCAATTCATGCAAATTGAATAATACCAGCGGTTTAAGGGTTGCGTTCAAAGCTTCGAGTCCTCTCAAACCCACCAAAATTAAAAACAAGAAAACCTTGTAATCCTTGATATTAGCGGATTTACAAGGTTTTTTACTATTATTACGAGTATTTTTAGTAGTTCATTATAGGCGCTAAGCTTGGATGACCGCTTGGGAATAACTAAGATTCGAATCCGGATTCGAATCTGGCAAGTTCCCGCCGGGAGAGGTTGGTTTAGGGTCAGAATTCCTTGTAGATTCACTTCCCATCAAAACAAAAGACTATATGATTTGGTTAAGTACGGTCAAGTAATTAAATTATAATACAAAGAATACACTCAAAATACAAAACATTATATTCCCAACTTTGAAAAATAGCCTCCTTTATAGTTAATTTATAAAACAATTAACTATAAAGAGAGGTTATTTTTTATTTGGGATAATCGTATAAAATAGGTGCATCGTTATAAGGTTCTTAAATTGGGATAAAATATAGTATAAACAATACGTGGAAGGTTTACTTGTAAGGGAATATTAAAGGAGTGACTGGCCATGAAGAAGAAAATTGTCTTGCTTTCTTTAACAGTACTTCTATTTGGGTTAGGCATTACAGCCATCGCCTATTATAATACGCCTATTAAAGATTATCAACAGCCACGGGCAGGAGAGGAAAATGAACAAACTCCACCTGAAGACAGTTTTGCTATCCGCGGAGTTATTGAGGGGTTCTACGGAACCCCCTGGACCATGGCGCAAAGAATCAACATGCTTACCTTTATTGGCCAACACCATTTAAACACGTATGTCTATGCTCCCAAGGATGACCCTTATCAGCGGACCAATTGGTCAGACCTCTACCCAATTGGACAACTACAGCAGATGAAGAGTTTGGTGCAAAGTGCAAAAGCGAATGGAGTTAATTTTGTTTATTCTATTTCTCCTGGTATCCCGTCACCGCTGCCTGGTGAAACATTGACCTCAGCAATGGTTGCCAACTCCATTACCTTTACATCTAAAGCCGATGTACAACTGCTTGAAAGCAAAATTGATCAGTTGCGTTCGATTGGAGTTCACACTTTTATGCTTTCATTTGATGATGTTCAACACTACTTGAAAAGTTCTGACCAACAAGTGTATGGTTCTGATTATCCTAAGGCTCATATCGATTTAGCAAATAAATTGCTTGAGGATGAGACTGTAAAAGATTCAAGTTTCAGGCTTTGGCTTGCTCCCACAGACTACTACGGTCTTAAGGACAGCGCCTATTGGACTACAATACGGTCACAGCTAGATCCCTCTATACAGGTGATCTGGACGGGGTCTTGGGTTTTAAACAAATCCATTACAAGTAGTGAAGCTGACCAAGTACGGCGGCTTTTGGGTAGGAAACCTCTTATCTGGGACAATTATCCGGTCAACGACTATACCTATGCAGTAAAGAAAGCGCCACAACTATTTATGGGACCATTGATCAATCGTTCGGAGGATTTGTCGGCATACACGAGTGGCATGTTAGCAAATCCCATGCTTCAACCTGAAGCGTCAAAAGTCGCACTTTATACTGTTTCCCAATATCTGTACAATCCCAGCACGTACCAGCCGCTTCAAGCCTGGGACGAAGCGCTCCAGAGCATGTCTGGCATAGGCGATGCATTGGCCTTCCGTAAATTTTGTCAATATTCAAGCCAAAGCACACTTGATACGGGTGACAATACCGGGTTTTCCAAATTAGCCGGCGCTTTTTGGCAAGAATACCAATCAGGCCAGCATGGACCTAGTGAATTAGAACTTCGTAAAGAATTACAATTACTGAGTGCTTTGCCCGATAATCTTAAGAAGACGATAACCAACCAACAGCTCTTGGCAGAAATTGGCCCATGGGCAGTAAAACTGGGTGAAGAAGGGCAAGCGGGACTACAGGCTTTAGTATATTTAGATTTATCGAACAATGATCCGCAAAAGCTTACGGCTAAGCAGCAACTTCAAGCAAGCTTGCAACAGTTACGAAACAACAACTTACAAATTGGATCGGAAGTACTATCATTTATTAATAAGGCCGAATCTAATTAGGAATTGCTAAAAATGGATAAGATCCAGTAATAAATCGAAAGTGTGGAACACTACAAGGATCAGCACGGATACTACCCCGAGTGCCATACATCAAACCCAGGCTAATGGTATAAAGTGCTCTGCTTGGTAATTATTGTATGGTATATTATTAACTTAGAAATATATTTATTTATTAAGTATTTAAGTTTCTCTATAATGATGGCCAAGGCCTAAAGGCTAAAATTAACTCCAATATTCATTATTTTTTATCGGAAAATGTAAGGCACTAATATTTTCTTAAGTCATAACCCCCTTTTGGGAATTACATTTTTTCTTTCAGGCACTATATTATTGAAAGAAATCACCTCTTTTCTGTAATTGGTTTTGGATAAATTCCTAAATCAAAAGAAAAGAGGTGATTTTTACTTTAGGTAGATTAATATTATCTGAATCAGTTTATCTGCCTGAAACTGAAATAGCGGTATTAAGGTTGGAATACCCGGTATTATGATCGATCATAACCAGATCAGCCCGATTGTCACCATTCATGTCTGCAGCAAGTGCAGCATCTTCATTCCTGGATCCCCATGGGCCAAAGGGTCTGTCGGCGATGAATTTACTGCCGTCGGAGATATAACTTTGCCAAAAACCGTCAGAGCCGTGTACCAGTAAATCGTCCTTACCGTCACCGTTAATGTCTGCTGCGAATATCTGAGAATCCGGTTTGAAGCAAAATGGACTGTTCCAGGTTCCAGCGGCAAGAGAGAATTTGTTTGCTTTTCGCCCGACCAGCATTTTCGACTGCTTGGTATCATGATCCATTACGAAAAGTTCACTGTTCCCATCACCATTAAAATCTCCTGCTGCAAGTTTTAGGTTCTTGGCTTTAAGCAGGCCAAAGCCTTGCCAGGTGATATCTGTAAAAAAACCGCCTTGATTGATTGCCGAACCAATTCTGCCATGTTCTTTGTCATACAGGAACAGGTCTGTGAGCCCGTCATGATTAAGGTCAGCAGCCAGGGGACGGATGGTCTGTGATTGATTTAAAGCCGGCCACTTTAAATGATAAGGAACAAATTTATTCCCGTCGTTTGCAGCTAAAATTAGATTCCCGGAGGCAGCATTGAACAACAGGAGATCTTCTTTGTCCTTATTTTTAAAATACCCGATTAAAGGAACCGTTCCTTTTTCCAGCGTTAAGTCCTTGAGCCATACACCTGAGTCTTGAAATGAGCGCGTGGCTCTGGGGGCATACCAGGAAGCTGTATATCGGAACATATGCCATTGATTTGCGCGCTTGTTCCATAGCAGCAGAGCTTTCCCCGAGGCATGCGGTACGAACTGACCGGCAAAAACTTCATCTCTCGGGTCAAACTGAATATTTTCCGCCCTTTGGGCAGGGACAAAGCCTACGAGTGAATAGATCGAGACAAAAGTGTATCCTCTGTTTTTTAGCTCCTTTACAAGCTGGTGCAAAAGGGAATTTTCATCATAAATATACTGAACTTCTCCGTTTTCTTGCTGGACTTTTTTTATAAACTGAAACTCATAGGTAGGATGGACGTATAAGGATGCCAGTGTCCCGCTTTTTGCCGGATCATCCAAGACAGCCAGCATAGCGGTAAGCCGTTCCGGGGAATTTAAATGCCCTAAAGGAGCAGGTACAACATCGAGGCCGCAATAATATTCTTGATGCTGATTTACAACGTTATTGCTTTTCCAGGCCTCAGGATAGTAATAATTGTTTTCATAGATCAAACCGATCTGTTCTTCAAAAGCGATCAGCTGCTGGGGCGAAGCGCTGTAATGCGGGGTCTCCCAGTAGGCCGGATAAATCCCTGCTTGATCAAACAGCGCGATCGCTTTTTCAGCCCGCTCTTTGGCATAGGCGTATGTATTGGGTACGTCGGGATTTTTTGCCGAGCTGTAAAATTCATACCCTGACACGCTATTGCTGTTCCCACTCTGGTGGGTATAGCCGTGGACCCCGATGATACCGCCTCTTTCTTCCAGGCTTTTAATGGTAGAGACGAATCTTTGGGCATATTCCGTATGATCGGTAATGGCAACATCATAGTTCCTGCCGGGAACAACCATCCTGGGAATTAAGGAGACTTCAAACGGTATCCCCTCTTGCTTAAGATAATCTGCCAGTACAATCAGTTTATCGAGGTTTTCCTGGCTTGCATATTCTTGCCCGGGACCTACATCCTCTAATCTTAATAAGGCCGACTTTTTTCCTGAAAATTGATCTTCTGACGTATTGTTGACATCGGCAGGTACGTTCGTATGTATAAGAATTGTTAAAAAAAGAACAAGTATCAGCGCCATTGCAAAGATTTTTTCTCTAGACATCAATTTTTGTTTAAACATAAATAATTACCCTCATAATATTTGAATTTTATAGAAAGATAGGATAATCATAATCGATCTGAACATATTGTCAATATGTATTATCAGGTATCCTGGAAATGTATCCTGAAAAATATAGGGTGGAACGTAGTGAGTTTACGCTGTAATGGATAGACAGCGCCAAGCGAAGTGCGATGTGAAGCGTGACCTTTTTGTTCCAAGGATGCAGCGATTTTATTGACATTGTCAAGATTGTCTACTATAGTAACGTTGATAGTTTTATAAAGTTTATAAAGACACAGACCATAGCAGAGGGTGGAGATTTTCATGCATTCGGCTTCCCAGGACAGAGCGCCTATTTATGAGGCCCTTCAAAAATATAAAGCAATGCGGATTGTACCGTTTGATGTGCCCGGGCACAAACAAGGGAGAGGCAACCCGGAGCTCAGGGAGTTTCTCGGGGAAAGGTGCCTTTCTGTTGATGTCAATGCCATGAAACCTTTAGATAATCTTGGACATCCTGTTTCGGTCATCAAAGAGGCAGAGGAACTTGCTGCGGATGCCTTTGATGCCTACCATGCTTTCTTTATGGTCAATGGAACGACCTCAGCAGTCCAGGCGATGATCATGAGCGTATGCAAACAGGGCGATAAGATCATTATGCCGCGTAATGTTCATAAAAGTGCCATTAATGCACTGATTATCAGTGGGGCCATCCCGGTATATGTGAATCCGGGAGTCAATAATGCGCTCGGCATACCTTTAGGAATGTCGATCAGCGAAGTGAAAAAAGCAATGGAGCAGCATCCCGATGCAAAGGCTATTTTTATTAATAATCCTACCTACTACGGGATATGTTCAGACTTAAAGACCATTACCGAACTTGCTCATCAAAAGGGTATGTTTGTACTGGCCGATGAAGCCCATGGCACCCATTTTTACTTCGGTGAAAACCAACCGCTGAATGCCATGGCCGCAGGGGCAGATATGGCGGCGGTCAGTATGCATAAAACTGGAGGAAGCTTAAGCCAAAGCTCTTTTTTGTTAATTGGCAGCCGTTTAAATATTGGACATGTCCGGCAGATTATCAATCTGACCCAGACGACCAGCGCTTCTTACCTGCTTTTGTCTTCTTTGGATATTTCCAGACGCAATCTTGCACTTGACGGGAAAAATATCTTTGCCAAAGTAACTTCCCTGGCCAACTATGGACGCGACGAAATTAACAAAATTGGCGGATATTATGCATTCTCGAAGGAACTGATCAATGGAGATTCAATTTTTGATTTTGATACGACCAAGCTTGTCGTACATACCCGGGATATAGGGCTTGCGGGAGTGGAGGTCTACGATATACTTCGGGACAATTACGATATCCAGATCGAATTCGGCGATATTGGAAATATTCTGGCCATTATCTCTGTTGGCGACAGGGCGCTGGCCTTGGAACGTCTGGTCTCGTCTCTGTCGGAGATCAAAAGGCTTTATATGCGTGATAAGACAGGTATGTTTGATCATGAGTACATTACGCCTGATGTCGGCATGGCTCCGCAGCGCGCGTTTTATTCAGAACAGCATTCCCTGCCTATAAGAAAGAGCGCGGGACAAATCAGCGGGGAGTTTGTGATGGCCTATCCCCCCGGAATTCCAATACTCGCGCCTGGAGAGCGGATCACCGAGGAAATCATTGATTACATTGTCTATGCCAAGAGTAAAGGAAGTTTTCTTACCGGGACGGAAGATATGTTTATTGAAAATATTAGGGTTGTGGGGGAATGAAATATGGAATTATGGTATACGGAACAGCATACCCAAAACGTCCGTTTTACCATCAAAGTCGATGAACAGCTCTATAACGGACAGAGTGAATACCAACGAATTGACGTCTTTAAGTCCAAGGAGTTCGGCACGTTCTTAACGCTGGACGGGCTGATGATGGTTACAGAAAAAGACGAATTTATTTATCATGATATGATTGTGCATGTCCCTATGGCAACGAATCCAGGGATTAAGAACGTCATGGTTATTGGTGCCGGAGATGGCGGCACTGTCAGAGAGCTTACCCGTTATAACGGGATTGAAAACATCGATATGGTGGAAATTGACAAGATGGTGGTCGACGTGTGCCGGGAATATCTGCCTCAGACAGCCAGCAAGCTAGATGATCCCAGGGTGCATCTTTATTTTGAGGACGGACTGAGATTTGTCCGTTCCAAGGAGAACACCTATGACCTTGTGATTGTTGATTCTACCGATCCATTCGGGCCGGGGGAAGGACTCTTTACCAGAGAGTTTTATGGCAACTGCTTTAAAGCGTTAAAAGAAGACGGCATTCTGGTCAATCAGCATGAAAGCCCTTACTATGATGAGTATGCGCAGGCCATGCAAAGGGCCCATAAACGCATTCAGGAATATTTCCCGATTTGTAAGGTATACCAGGCCCATATTCCAACCTATCCTTCAGGCCACTGGTTATTTGGTTTTGCTTCTAAAAAATATGATCCTGTCACGGATATTAAGGAAGAATCCTGGAACAGACTCGGGATCAAAACCAAGTATTATAATACCGATATTCATAAAGGAAGTTTTGCGCTTCCGACGTATGTGAAGGACCTCTTGACAGATACCGTGGAGTAAAAGCAGAGCGATATCAGCACGTGCACACTTTTCAGTAATGACATATTGCATAAATAATCGCCCTGGAGCTCAAGAGACTTCAGGGCGATTTAATTCTGACACTGTGTTTGGGTAATTCTGTGGACTAAAGACTACTAAAATATATTTGAGCCTGTCTGCGTGCCACAATATCCGCGTGCCATGGATGGCACAATCCGAAGAAAAGGCCGCGCTTCGCCATCCAGGCTCCGCTCGTCGCGGAACTGTGGCACGCAGACTGATCATAGAGTTATTCAAGCAGGTCTGTATGCCAGAATGCAGCTCGTTATTTGTGTAGTAACTTTAAGAACTTTTACTAGACAGCGATTCCAAAACAGGGTTAACTTCAAAAAAACTTTCATAAACTCCAGATTAGGTCTTCGTAATGGATGGACAGCGTCAAGCGGAGCATGGATTGCATAGCGCAGCTCTTTGTGCCAGGGAGGGCACAAGAGCCGAAAGCGGCCATCCATTACGGAGACTAGCCCGAGCAAAGCTATCATTGTTCTTAACGGGATATAGAAATCGGTCTGCTAGGCATTTAAATGCTTCTGTAAAGTTTCGATATGGTGATACTCATCACTTAAATTCTTTTGGATTACGGCGAGTGTTTCGGGCTCCCATTTCGCTGAATTGATGATTTTCTGATAGTCGGCCACGGCTTTTTGTTCTGTCCAGATCCCGGCATTCAGCATGGATTTTTCTCCCCGCAGGCGGCTGAAAAGACCAATGAACATTCCAACAAGCCAGAATAACCACCGTAAAGGGCTTGGGCTCCAGCCATATTCATAAAGTTTGATCTGATAATCCTGGACATGGGTCATCTCATTGGCCATGGCCTGAATGATCAGTCTGTTCAGATCGTTTGAAGCGCCAGCAATCTGAAATTTATAAATATTGACGGCCATGATCTCAAAAGTATGCAGTTTTCTCAGACCCTTGCGGATCATTGTGAGCTGGGCAGGGTCAATATTATCTGCGCGGAAGAAAATTTCCTGGGGTTCAACTGCTCCTCGGATCATGTAATTAGCCATTGATTAATCTTCCCCCTTTATTTATCAATGATAGATCAATTATATCGGCTGGAAAAGTAAGGTACAAGAACCATCCTTTGAAAATTTTCTGGTTTTAATTAACGGGCATTTGCGTTATGATGTAATGGAAATAGTATAAAGGTCCTAGGAAAAAGGACCAAAGTCCCGGATAAATAGCCCATTAGTCCTATTAGCCCGAATGGTTTGCAGAATCGAGCCAGATCAGTTATTAAATATTTTGCATTTTTGACACAATCACGACAAATTTTACCTAAAATATTCCAGAAATGATCAAAAAAAAATAAAGGATATTAAATTATTTTCAAGAATTAATATCAAAAATATTTCCACAAAAAATAAAAAATGGGATAAAAAGGAATTATGGACAAGATCAATCGGTATAAGGATAATTGGAGACGAAAACTTTTTTTGTATAATGCCTGTATAATCGGAGCTTTTGTTATTGTCTATTTGTTTATTGGGGATAATGATAAGCTGTTTTTTTGGCTGCTAATCATTATTATTTTGTTTATATTCTCCTTTGCTTTAAATGTGGGGATGCATAAGGAGATTCATAAAAAACGAATGATAGAAAATGCCTTGAAGCAAAGTGAAGCGTTGTACCGTGGGGTAATAAATAATGCAGCCGCAGGAATTGCCTTGCTGAACCAGGATGGGCATTATCACTATGTAAATGCGACCCTGTGCCAGATGACTGGTTTTTCACAGGAAGAGTTAAAAAGGTTAACCCTTTTTGATTCGATTGTGCCAGAGGAGCGGCAAGAGAGTGTTATGCATTGCAGGGAAGTATGGGAGGGCAAAGACGCGTGGAAGAAATGTGAGAAACAATTCCGATGCAAAGACGGACAGTCCTTATGGGCCGAAATCAATTTATCCACAGTTTGTGACAGCGGGGACAATGTCATTCATCTAATCATGATTGTTCTGGATATAACTGTCAGGAAAAAGTTGGAGAAGGAATTGCTGTACCAGGCAACCACAGACTTTCTGACGGGTATTGACAACAGACTTGCTTTTATGCAAAAAGCGCAGGAGGAATTTTCGCGCTCGGAGAGATATAAGCGGAATTTTACGATGCTTTTAATTGACATTGATAAATTTAAAAGCGTGAATGATCAGTATGGCCATCTGGTTGGTGATCGCGTGCTGAAAGAGGTCGTCAAGGCATTTAAGCTTGTTTTGCGTGAGATGGATGTCCTGGCCCGGATCGGGGGAGAGGAATTCGCGGTGATTCCAGTAGAATCCGACCTTATGATGGCCCAAACGGTGGCAGAGAGAATTCAACAGAAAGTCCTGGATGTCGTCGTAGAAATGGAAAATACCGAAAAGATCCAGGTTTCTGTCAGCATCGGAATTGCTGAAAAGAAAGAACTGGACCTCGGTGTTGATGACATATTTAAAAGAGCGGATGATGCACTTTATGAGGCTAAAAACACAGGCCGGAACAGAATTGTCGTAGGAAACGAATTAGTTGAAGATATTGGAGTTTGTAATGGTAATCCATGATATAACGATCCCGCTTTTTCCGGGAATGGTTTCTTATCCCGGGGATCCGCCGTTTCAATCAGAACCTGTGTATTCCCTAGACAAGGATGGATATTGTCTTTCGATGCTTTCGATGGGCTCCCATTGTGGAACCCATCTTGATGCGCCGTCTCATTGCCTGACAGGAGGAGGATCTGTTGATAGGATTCCTCTGGAGTTGCTTATCGGAGCGGCCAGGGTAATCGAAGTGGCGGCTGCGGGGAGTATCCTGCCTGACCATCTGATCCCCAAAGGAATCCGGGAAGGGGACAGGGTTTTATTGAAAACCCGGAACTCAGGCTTTTTAAAGGACCCTATGTTTCAACCGGAGTATACTTATCTTTCTTCCGAAGCCGCTGAATACCTTGCAGCAAAAAAGGTACAATTGGTTGGGATCGATTACTTGTCCATTGATGATTCTACGAGCAGCGCTTATTCAAGTCATACCATTCTGCTTTCCGGAAACAGTGCTGTATTAGAAGGACTAGACTTATCGGAAGTTAATGAGGGAGATTACTTTCTTGTTGCACTGCCTTTAAAAATAAAAGACTGCGACGGCAGTCCCGTAAGAGCAGTTTTGATCGAAGGCATCAATCTATAATTTATAACTTAGAACCTATACCCTATAACCAATCAATCAGGGAGAAAGATGTTCGAGTCCCTGGGTCAATATCCGATAAACATGGTCGTCACTCAAAGCATAAACACTTGTCTTGCCAGCCCGGCGCACCTTGACTAATTTGTATTGCCGGAGAATCCTTAGTTGGTGGGAGACGGCAGATTGGCTCATACCTAAAATTTCCGCCAGTTCATTCACATACAGCTCATTATCCAGTAGTGCAAAAAGGATACGTATTCTGGAGAAATCCGCAAATACCTTATAAAAGTCTGCCAGTTCCAGGGATAGTTCTATACCTGGAATATGTTTTTGGGGCTGTTCCGGGGCAGGAGCGTGAAATACCGACATTTTAACGGCCTCCCAAAGAAAAATATAATCAGGACTGTACATATGCACATATATGCATATGTACGTATTTATAATACTAAGTATTGTTGGGGGCTGTCAATACGAACCCCAAAAGTCATTTAAATTTTCCAGGTTTGAATAAACTGCTGAAGCTATCCCTGAACTGCGTAAACAACAGCCCTCCGAGGAAGATCAACCCGGCAAATCCGATCAAAGGATATATGGCAGAGACTGCCGCGGAAAAACCGTACTGGGCAGCGATAATTGCACCGATGGAAGCAAGGGTAGCACCAAGAATCCTTTGCTTGTTATCATAAGCAATCCTGGCTGTAAAGCCGTAGAGAATACTTACGGCAGTTGTATAAATTTCCAAAAGCAAAATTAGCCCGTAAGCATAGCCTACCAGTGGATTCAGTCTGGTAGCGAGAAATACCATGGGAACCTGAAAAGGAAGAATTTCCGGAGACCCGCAGATGATTGCCAGATTAATTGCCAGAATCCCGGCGCCCAACCCAAGACCACCCAGCAGGCCGCCCCAAACAAGACTCTTTTCACTCCGGCCTTCCACACCTAAAGGGGACAGGATAGCTACAGAAAGTACAATATTATAAGAAACATAGAGAATGGCGGCAGTAGACCAATGGGATGCTGTCGGAGATTCTAACGATCCGAGCAGTGCAATTTTGGATGGCGTGATTGGATCGAGGACAATCGAGATTATAGCAACACTGAAGACGGCAAGGAGCAAAAAAGGTACAACCAAACCAATTGCGCGTATGACGTTTCTGACCCCGGAAATGACGGTGAGAAACGAAAGCAGAATAACGGTAATACTGCCTAGAAGTGGGGAAAAGCCAAGCTGCTCTTCAACGACAGCGCCGGATCCTGCAGCCATGACGATCAGGACACCCAAGAAGCTCAAGGTAATAAACCAATCCATCAAAATGCAAAGAGGTTTCCCAAATGTGAATCTGACCAGTTCCAGGTGCGAATCGGCATTTTGTTCTCTGGATATCCGCATGATGAGAATCCCAAAATAACAAAATAAGACAGTACACACGGCGATACCGGCAAAACTTTTTATTCCAAATACAGTAAAGAATTGGAGAACCTCCTGTCCGGTCGCAAACCCTGCTCCGACAATTGTTCCGATGAAGGCGGCAGCAATTGAAACTGTGGAAAACTGTTTTGTATTTTTCATACTTCACCTGCTTTCCCTCTGAACATAGGGTTCCAGGAACAATATCCTTAAAGATTATTATGTTAAATATCTCTGGAAATGAACTTCAACGCATGCAGAATAGGTAATAATGGTGTAGAATAATATAGGCACAAGGGAATTAGTTTGAATGCTTATGGGGGGTAAAAATGTCACCGGAAAAGAAAAAAATATATGCTGTCATCATCATTGCTGTTTTTTGCCTGATTATTGTCACGGGGGTAGGAAATTTCCGAGCCAAACAGCTCGCAGTAGATTTGGCAGGCCAACGGGTCAGCAACACGCTTACTCTGGCCGTGGCTGATTTTGATAACGAAAAACTGCAGGAGCTTATTCAAACGCAGAATCAGCAGAATGCTTATTACGGAGAACTTCGGGCGAAGCTGATGCAGTTAAAGACAGAGCACCAGCTCGAAAATATTTACATGTTGTACAAGGATGAGCAGAATAAGGTATGGTTTTTCGTCGTTGATGCGAGGGCGGAGGATGACCCGGCACATTTGGCTTTGGGACAATTGGAGAACAACGCCTCGTCGGCAGTAGAGAACACGCTGAAGGGCAAAGTTGTCCAGGGAGAGTATCACACGACTTCACTGGGGACATTCGTATCGAGTTACCAGGAAGTGAAGGATGCCGGCGGAAAGACGTATGCTGTTCTGGCAGGGGATATCGATGTTAAGAATGTGACAGAATTCCTGTACTTAACCAGATATGTACAATTCGGGATCATGGCGGTTAGTTTGCTGCTGATTGGCCTTATTGTTTATTTAAGCGGCAGAAAAAATATTAATTAGACAAGAAACAATGTAATCCTAACCAATATAAGAATATATAAGAATAGATAAGAATAAGAAAATTCCTTACCGGAAATATTAGGAAGGATGATGCATATATTTCCAGGGGGGGATTTTTCTTTTGAATGATTATTATTTAGAAGTTGGGACTTCTGATTATAAAGAAGAGCTTTCTCAAGCAGTATACGATTTGTACCATAAAGACGGGCTGCCGATTGAAATATCTGAAGTCTGCCATGAGCCAAACTATCTGGTCAGCTTCATTTATGCCAATTTGAAGGGGAAAAATGTCCGGAATGAGCTTACCGTCAAAATCGTTCAGTACTATATTGCCCATGCACTGGGTAGCGTTGTTCTTCAGGGATGGGAAGAACGTTATATCAGAAAAAAATTAAAAGATGACTTCAACATGTTCGGGAGCGAAATCGACGAGGCTTATCCAAAGGTTGCCGGATATCTGAATGACCAGGCAGAGACTGGTTTTCTTCGGCTTAGAAACAGAATCCTGGTAAAGTCCATTCTGGAATTTTTGAATGACCATCAAAAAATTGATCTGGAAGGATTTATGAATTTCAGATCGGGCCAATATAAGAGAGAATTAAAGAAACAGATTGCACGTGCTGTAAATGTTTATGCCCTTCAGCAGGAGCATGAAAGCTTTGTACGACTCCTGAAAAGATTTTTTGAATCCCAGCGGGATAACAAAAATACGATGCATATGGTCATTAATCACAAAGATGAAGTGGCATTTTACGATGACAACCATTCTGTTCTGATAAATTCCAGTGCTGAAAGCGAAGATCACCCCATCAGTGTTTTGCTGAAACGCTCTCCGAATCGCCTGATTGTTCATGTTGCAGCAGAAAAACAGTCCGGAATTGCCCGGATCGTTCAGGAAGTTTTTGGTGATAAGATGACCTATTGCCGGGGATGCAGCCTGTGTAAAGACAACTGATTGACAACATACTTTAAGTGGTATAATCTAAGACTATATAAAAGGAATAATGAAGGCACGATGAAGAGGACAGTATCCTAATCGTTCGCATTTAGAGAGAAATGCCCTGGGCTGTGAGCATTTTTGCGATATTTGGGAAAAGACCGCCTCCGAGTTCCTCGCCGAACATGATATGCGTAGGCTGGACGTTTATCCGCGTTAAGGATGCCAAGGAAAATTAGCTGCCGGTATAGCAGGCGGTCGTATTTTTGAATTTGGGTGGAACCACGGGTTTCTATCGCTCTCGTCCCATAAGAAGGACGGGAGCTTTTTAGTATTAATACCAAAGAAGTTTGAATGGATAAATCATGAATAAAAACAAGGAGTGATAGGATCATGTTAAATGTAACCTTAAAGGATGGTTCGGTTCGTCAAGTGGAGCAGGGTTCAACTGTTCTGGAATTGGCTGCTTCTATTTCTCAGGGTCTGGCCAGGGTCGCGGTTGCAGGCAAGGTGGACGGGGAGGTCAAAGACCTCTCGTTTCCGATAGAAGATGACGCAAACGTAGAAGTACTTACGCTTGACAGTGAAGAGGGACTGGAAGTAATGCGCCATTCAGCTTCTCACCTTTTAGCTCAGGCTGTGAAGAATCTTTTCCCGGGAACCATTCTGGGTATCGGTCCCGCGATTGCGAATGGTTTTTACTATGACTTTGACTCTGAATACACTTTTACCCCCGAGGATTTAGGCAAGATTGAAGAGGAGATGCGCAAACTGGCGAAGAATGATTATAAGTTTGAACGCCGTGAGGTTGCGCGCGAAGAAGCGATTGACTATTTCCAAAATAAAGGGGAAAAATATAAAGTCCAATTGATCAACGATCTCCCCGAAGATGCTAGAATATCCATGTACACGCAGGGGAATTTTACAGACCTCTGTGCCGGACCGCATGTTCCTGGAACAAAGGTATTGAAGGCCTTCAAATTGCAGAGCCTGGCTGGTGCATACTGGCGCGGCAGTGAGAAAAACAAAATGCTTCAGAGAATCTACGGTTTAGCTTTTGCCAAGACCTCTGATCTTGATGATTATTTATTTAAGCTTGAAGAAGCCAAAAGGCGTGACCACCGGAAGCTTGGGATGGAGCTTGACCTTTTCAGTCTGCACGATGAAGGTCCCGGCTTCCCGTTCTTTCATCCGAAGGGTATGGTTTTAAGGAATACGCTGGAAGATTTCTGGCGCAGAGAGCACCAGAAAAGAGGCTATGTCGAGATCAGAACGCCTATCATTTTGAATACAGCTCTCTGGCAGCAGTCCGGGCACTGGGATCATTATAAGGAAAACATGTATTTTACGAAAATAGACAATGAGGACTATGCCGTTAAACCGATGAACTGTCCGGGTGGTATGATTATGTACAAGACAAAACTGCGCAGCTACCGGGATCTGCCGATCCGCTGCGGAGAACTAGGTCTGGTGCACAGGCATGAACTATCGGGTGCCCTTCATGGTTTGTTGAGAGTAAGAAACTTTACACAGGATGATGCCCATATTTTTATGCTGCCTTCCCAGATCAAAGATGAGATCATCGGCGTTATTAATTTAGTTGATTACTTTTATAAAATATTTGGTTTTGCGTACCATGTTGAGCTTTCCACCCGTCCGGAGGATTCCATGGGTTCGGATCAGGATTGGGAAATGGCGACAAATGCGCTGAAGGAAGCGCTGGAAGCTAAAGGGATGGATTACAAAATTAATCCTGGTGATGGAGCCTTCTACGGACCGAAAATTGATTTTCACCTGAAGGATTGTCTCGACAGAACCTGGCAGTGCGGAACCATCCAGCTGGATTTCCAGATGCCTGAGCGATTTGACCTGACCTACATTGGGGAAGACGGGGATAAACACCGTCCTGTCATGATTCACAGGGTCGTTTACGGCAGCATTGAGCGTTTCATTGCACTTCTGACCGAGCAGTACGCCGGTGCTTTCCCGGTTTGGCTTTCGCCTGAGCAGGTGCGCATTCTGCCGATCAGTGACAAGCACAGCGCCTATGCTGAGAAAGTTAAGGGACTGCTTATGGACCGGGATATCCGCGCCGCGCTTGATGAACGCCGGGAGAAAATCAACTATAAGATTAGGGAAGTACAGACCGATAAAATACCTTTTGCTTTGGTCGTCGGAGATAAGGAAGCCGAAGAGGGTACGGTATCCGTCCGCCGTTATGGAGAGCAGAAGACCAGCGTCATGGAATTGGAAGACCTTATTTCCTTGATTCTGGACGAAATAAGCACCAAAAAAATTCCTGCAGGCAATCAGGCCTAAATCGGATTGACCAGCGGAAAACAATACAAATTCCGGAGAGTGGTGGGTAACTTGACTGAGAAAAAGAATTGGAATGAGTTGAAGTCAGGAGAATCTTTGGTCGCATTTTTCCTGATTCGCAGGGTTGAAACGAAGACTACGGCTGGCGGAAACCGGTATCTTGATATCGTCTTAGGTGACGCCGGCGGGGAAATAACCGCAAGGATGTGGGACTGCAAGCAGGAAGATGAAACACTATATCAAAGCAATATGCTTGTAAAGATCAAAGGCAGTATTGCGGAATGGCAGGGCAAGAGACAAGTTAAGATCGATAAAATCCGTGCAGTTGTTGAGGACGATCAAGTTGACATTAATGCGTTTATACCTGTTGCACCGTATAGTCCGGAAGCAATGTACGCTGAGCTTCTGCAATACCTCTCCGGGATGGAGAATGTCAAACTAAGAGAAACAGTCCAGCTTCTCCTGACAGAAGCCGGAGAGAAACTGCTGATTCATCCGGCTGCTGTGCAGAATCATCATGCCTTAAGGTCGGGACTGCTGTATCATACGCTGACAATGCTTAAAGCTGGAGAAAAACTAGCGGATGTCTATACTTTCCTGGATAAAGATCTTCTTTATGCCGGGATCATGCTGCACGATGTTGCCAAGCTTGATGAAATTGATGCCAATGCCCTTGGGATCGCTACGGAATATACAGTTGAGGGGCAGCTGCTAGGCCATATTGTTCAAGGAATCAAGAAAATTGAAAAGGCTGCAGGCAAGGCGGGTCTCGATGAGGAGACCAGTCTCCTTCTTCAGCATATGCTGCTTTCGCACCATTATGAGCCGGAATATGGCAGTCCCAAGAGACCGATGTTTCCAGAGGCAGAAATCCTTCATTATCTGGATATCATTGATGCCAGGATGTTTGATATGCAAAAAGCCCTGAATGAAACCGAGCCTGGGAATTTTTCCGATAAACTTTGGACACTGAACAACAGAAGGCTATACAAGAGGTGAAAAAATGTTAAAAAGAAATGCAGTGAAAATATGGGGAAAAATGCTTTGTTTGCTTGTTATAGCCTTACTGTTACTGACTGGCTGCGGGATTCTGGGCGGAGGCGGTCAGGACGCACCTTCGGATGACTCGGGAAACTACGCGATCAAGGTCGGCCTGATAACCGGCCAGGACGGAATAGAGGATATTTATTCTGAAAAGGCCTGGGAAGGACTGCAAAAGGCACAACAGGAACTAAACGCCGGGATCGGCTATGCTAAGGTCAAAAATGATAAAGACTATCCGTCAGGACTTGCCGAGCTTAAATCCCAGAACTGTCAGGTCATATTCACCATAGGTCCTGCTGCCGTTCCGGCAGCTCTGGAAGCGGCAGAAAAAAACCCTAAAATTACCTATGTCTGTCTGGACAGCACCATCGAGGGAACCATTCCTGACAATGTTCTGGCCGTGTCGTATAGAGTAGAGGAAGCGGCTTTTCTGGCAGGGTATCTGGCGGCAAAAAGGACGGAAACAAATGTCGTTGGTTTTATCTCAGGGGACAATAAAGAAGCAGCACAGCCTTACTTTTATGGTTTCAAGAGCGGAGTACGGTTCGTCAATCCCAACTGTGAGCTTTTAAAAGGAAATGCCGCCACTTTCACCAATAAGACCAGGGTCGAAGAGATGGCGGAAGCGATGGTCAATTCTGATGCCGATGTTATTTTTCATAACGCAGGTCTGGCAGGAAAAGCAATGATTGAAGTCATGGAGGAAAAAGGCAAGTATGCCATAGGTGCTGACATTGATCAAAATAGTCTGGCACCTGAGACTGTCCTTACTTCAGTCATCAAAGAAAACGGCGAGGTCGCTTACAGCATCATCAAACAAATTGAAGAGAAAACCTTGGCGTCCGGTAAAAATGTATCGTATGGCTTAGCGGAGAATGCCGTCGGTTTGGCAGAGACAACTGAATCTATGGTTTCGGAAGAAACCTATACCAAAATAAATGAATATAAACAAAAAATGATTGACGGAAAGATCACGGTTCCAGCCAATGAAAATGAAACATTTAAAATCACATATTAGATGATTGACATTGAACGCTATACTATGTATAATACTTATGCCAAGTAGAAGCCATCCGCTTCTCACCTCATGACATAATGCCGATGAGGTCCTAGTGAGTTTTCCAGTATGGTTATGCTCATTTTGTATGATGAAGACGGGTGGAATACCGTCTTTATTTTTTTATACTCTTTGGCTCGTTGTAAGCAAAAAATTGGAGGTGATTCGCTATTAACAAAGATTTACGGATTAATGAAGAAATCCGGGCTCGGGAAGTTCGATTAGTAGGCGAAGAAGGAGAACAACTCGGGATCATTCCTATTAAAGAAGCCTTGAGCGTCGCTGCTGAAAAAGCGCTTGATCTAGTGGAGATTGCTCCTGCTGCCAAACCACCGGTTTGTAAGGTGATGGATTATGGGAAATATAAATATGAACAGGCGAAGCGTGATAAAGAAGCCCGTAAGAAGCAGAAGGTTGTTGAAATTAAAGAAGTCAAGCTCCGCCCGAATATTGAAGACCATGATTTTATGACCAAAGCTCGCAATGCCCAGCGCTTTTTAGGCGATGGCGATAAAGTTAAAGTTACCATCATGTTTCGAGGACGGGAGATAACACACCCAGACCATGGTAAAGTATTGTGTTTACGAATGGCTGAATTTCTTAGTGAAGAAGCTCTTGTCGAGCGTGAACCCAAAGTCGAAGGCCGTAATATGGTTATGATTTTAGCTCCTACCGCACACAAACACGATTAATATGAAAAGGGGGTTGTCATAAATGCCTAAAATGAAAACACACCGCGGAGCTGCCAAACGTTTTAAGAAAACTGCTACCGGTAAAATTGTTTGTTATCATGCCTATAAAAGCCATATCTTGGAGAAGAAATCACCAAAGCGTAAACGGAATCTTCGCAAAGCTACAACGATGCATAGTACTGATGCGAAGCGTATTGCTCGTTTGATCGCTTATGTAAAATAAGAATATCACTTAAAGGAGGTCTTTAAAAATGGCCCGTGTAAAAAGAGGCGTCAGAGCACATGAACGCCATAAAAAAATATTAAAATTAGCCAGAGGATATAGAGGACGTAAGAGCAAACTTTTCAGAATGGCCAAACAGCAAGTCGTTAAATCGATGGCGTATGCTTATGTTCACCGCAAACAGAGAAGACGCGATTTTCGTAAGCTGTGGATCACCAGGATTAATGCAGCTGCCCGAATGAATAACATTACGTATAACCGGCTGATGTACGGTCTGAAGCTGGCCAATGTCAATATCAACCGCAAAATGCTGGCCGATTTGGCAGTTAATGATGCTGCAGCTTTTACGAAGCTTGTAGAAGTTGCCCAAAGCAAACTCGACAACACCAATGCAAAAGCTCAGGCGAATGCTTAAGTCAAGAATACCTATGAATCTTTGGAGTTCGGTCTTTTCAGGACCGGACTCTTGCTCTATCTATTCCAGGTAATCCGGGAGGATCATCATGATCGTTTCTTTGCAAAATGAACAGGTCAAGCATGTAGTATCCCTGCATGATAAAAAAGGCCGTAAAGAATATAGGGAATTCCTTGTAGAAGGCAAACGTTTTGTACAGGAAGCTATTCTTAGGCAAGCGCAGCTTAAGAAGATTTATTATACGGCTCAGGACGCGGCGATGGAAAAATCGGATTTGCAGCAATCCTTAAGTATTGGCGGACTGGTAACGGAGATACGAGCGCTGGGAATAGAAGCTGAAGAGGTGTCTGAAGCGGTAATGCGCAAAATGAGCGCTACGGAAGAGCCACAGGGCATTCTCGGGATTATCCGCAAAACCGAATTTGACTGGCAGGATATCTTGATTGAGAAGGATACCATTCTTCTCGTCGTTGACGGAATCCAGGACCCGGGTAATTTGGGTACGATTTTAAGAACCGCCTTGGCTGCAGATGTCAAGCAAATCATTCTGACAAAAAAAACGGTGGATCTTTATAATCCCAAAGTTCTGCGCAGCAGTATGGGCTCCGTTTTTTCCGAGGTGATTCTGGCGGATAAAACGCCTGAAGAAATAGCAATTTTTTGCAGACAAAAAGAATGTTCCATGGTCGTATCCACCATGGGTGGAACTTCCATATTTAAGACGAACATTCGTGAAGACTATCCTTTGGCATTAATTGTGGGAAATGAAGCAACAGGGCCGTCAGCTTTTTTTATGGAAAAGGCCGCTAAGCACTATTCCATTCCAATGTTTAACAATGTTGAATCGTTGAATGCGTCAATGGCTGCCGGAATATTCCTTTATGAAATGCGAAGACAGGGACAATTCTTGTAAACCATGATTGAAAATGATATAATTCTGATCAGGCAAAGAAAACAATTACTTTGCTTTCCGGACCTAAGCCGAGGAAAGGTGGGCTCAAAATGTCAGCGCCTGATTATTTTTGGAAAGCCTTCGAGGCAACCGGTTCTCCCCAATTATATCTTTGGTACAAGAACAACGACAAATTGACAAGTGACAATGAACGGAACAAAAGGCAGGCAGGCCTCTAAAGGGAGGACCGACTCAGACTGAAAGTCGGCCAGGCAGGCAGCTACCTCAACATGGGAGTCTTGAGGTTGAAGTTCATTCCGGGAGTTATATCGGTTGGCAGCCGTTACCAGCTTATTAAGTGTGAACTGTGATTTGACGCATGGTCAAAAAAGGGTGGTACCACGGGAATACGAACTCTCGTCCCTAGTCGGACGAGGGTTTATTGTTTTTTTATATAATTAATTGCTGAAAGGGTGACCGCGATGCGAGAAGAAATTCAAAAAATTAAAGAAGATACACTGGAGCAACTGACCAAGCTGACTTCGTCGGAAGAGCTTCAGGAGCTAAAAGTTCGCGTGATGGGCAAAAAGGGATCACTCACATCCTTGCTGAAGCAGATGGGTCAGCTCAGCGCGGAAGAGCGTCCCAAAATGGGGCAGATCGTTAACGAACTGCGCACGCAGCTCGAAGATGCCTGGGACAAAAAATGGAGGGAATTTGAAAAGAATGCTTTGGAAAGCAGACTAAGGGAAGAACGAATCGATATCAGTCTGCCGGGGTATTCTTTGCCTCAAGGACACCAGCATCCTTTAAGCAAAGTGATTGAGGAAATTGAAGATATTTTTATGGGCATGGGTTTTACCATTGCTGAGGGACCAGAAATAGAAACGGATTACTATAACTTTGAAGCGCTGAACCTCCCGAAAGACCATCCGGCCAGGGATATGCAGGATACGTTTTTTATCACCGAGGATATTCTGCTTCGGACGCAGACCTCGCCGGTCCAGATCAGAACCATGGAGAAACAAAGACCCCAGCTTCCGGTCAAGATTATTGCGCCTGGTAAAGTCTTTCGCAACGATGATGATGCAACCCACTCACCGATGTTCCATCAGGTAGAGGGGCTGCTGGTCGATAAGGGAGTCAGAATGTCCGATCTCAAAGGACTGCTTCTGTATTTCTCCAGACAAATGTTTGGCGAATCTCGCGAAATCCGCTTGAGGCCGAGTTTCTTCCCATTTACTGAGCCCAGTGCTGAAGTTGATGTATCCTGCATGCTTTGTGGTGGTGCAGGCTGCAGGCTGTGCAAAGGGACCGGCTGGATTGAAATCTTGGGGGCCGGAATGGTTCATCCGCATGTGCTGGAGATGGGAGGATATAATCCTAAGGAAGTAACAGGCTTTGCTTTCGGTATGGGCGTAGAACGGATTGCAATGCTGAAATACGGCATTGAAGATATGCGACTGCTTTTTGATAATGATATCCGCTTCCTGGAGCAGTTCTAGGACATTGATCTTTAAATAATTTGACAAATATAATCATTGGGGTCTGGTCTGCGCGCCACATTCCGCTCTCGGCAGATAGCGCCCTCCATGGCGCTAACAGCCGCGCTCCGCATCCATGCTCCGCTTACGCTGGAACTGTGGCACGCAGACCCAGCTATGAAGGTTTAAATGTCTAGTTATTTAGAGAACGATATTCTAGAAATCGTTTGAGTGATTACAGATAGATTGTTTTTATTGATCATAAAATGTTGAAGTACTGGAGGATGCTCTGATGAGAGTAAGCATGGAATGGCTGAAACAATACCTCGAACTCCCTCTCAGTCCTGAGGAATTGGCAGAAGTCCTGACCGGGGGCGGGATTGAAGTTGAAGGGGTAGAATGCTTGAATAAAGGCTTCACAGAAGTCTATATCGGTGAAATTCTGGATATCCAGCCCCATCCCGATGCCCAAAAACTGCAGGTATGCCGTTTGAATACCGGCAGGGAAGAACTGACCATTGTAACGGGTGCATCAAATGTCCTTATCGGGGATAAAGTACCGGTAGCCGTTCCGGGAGCGGTGCTTCCAGGGGGTAAAGAAATTCAACCGGTCGATATGAGAGGCGTAAAATCGTATGGGATGCTTTGTTCCGACAAGGAACTTGAGATCGAAGCGGTCGGTCAGGAACGCAGTAAAGGCGGGATCCTGATCCTGTCTCCTGACGCGCCTGTCGGTCAGAGCCTGGAAACATATCTTGGTTTGCAGGACAGCGTCCTGGAACTGGAACTTTACCCTAACCGGCCGGATTGTCTGGCGATGGTCAATGTTGCGAGAGAAGCCGGGACTTTGCTCGGGAAAAAGCCTGTTCTGCCGGAATGGGGCCGGGAGGAAATGCCTTCCTGGCCGGAAGATGTCAGGCAGAAGGTTGAAATTGAAGATCCGGAACTTTCCTGGCGTTATTCGGCCCTGCTGGTGGATGATGTCGTCATTCAACCCTCGCCGGTTTGGATGCAGAACCGACTCCGGGCTGCCGGAGTCCGTCCGATCAATAATATTGTCGATATTACCAACTACTGCATGCTGGAAATGGGACAGCCGCTTCATGCGTTCGACCGGGATAAACTTCAGGGTACGGTCAGAGTCCGCAAAGCCAAACAAGGTGAAACCATGGTCAGCCTGGACGGCATCGAAAGAAAATTGGAACCCGATATGCTGGTTATTGCCGACGATAACGGGCCGCAGGCCATTGCCGGTGTCATGGGCGGCCTGGAAAGCGAAGTGACCGGCAAGACCTGCAGGATCCTGTTTGAATCAGCACATTTCCTCGGTTCGAGTGTCCGGCGTACCAGCAGAAAGCTGGGACTCCGTTCGGAGTCTTCCAGCCGTTTTGAAAAAGGCGTCAATCCTTACTGGACAGTCCCAACCCTGGGCAGAGTGGCAGAATTGCTGCTGGAACTCGAGGCGGGTGTACCGATGTCCTTTACGGAAAAAGTCTGTGCGCTTCCGCCCAAGGTTCGGATCGAAATAGCGGTTCCCACGGTCAATCAGGTCCTGGGTGTGGAATATACGTATCAGGAAATTGAAAAGGTGTTTGAAGCTCTTGATTTTGAATATCTGAAATTGTCTGATTGCCGGTACAGTGTTGAAATTCCTTCTTACAGGCAGGACCTTAAAATTGAAGTTGACTTGATTGAAGAGATTGCCCGCATCATAGGCTATGATAAGATTCCTACCACTCTGCCGCAGGGCAGCCAAACGCAAGGGTGCAGGACACCTGAACAGGTTTTCCGGCGCAAACTGCGTAAAATCCTGATCAAAGCCGGGATGAACGAGGTTATTTCCTACTCTTTCAGCAATAAAGAATTGGATGATCAATGGGGGTCAGAAGGCCGGAATATCCCGCTCTTAAATCCATTAAGGGAAGAATTAGGAACGATGAGGACGTCACTTCTGCCCGGACTATTGGAGATTGCGTCCAGAAATACCGCCAGACGCAACACGGATCTGCTGCTGTTTGAAATCGGCAATGTCTATTTGCCAAAAGAGCTGCCGTTAAAGGAGCAGCCCGATGAGGTTTCCCGGATTGCTGGCTTGGCGCAGGGGGAAAGCAAACGCCACTGGCTGAATTCGCAGGTGAAATTTGATTTCTTTTATGTCAAAGGGATCCTGACACAAATTGCGGAAGAATGCGGAATGGAATTTGAATATCGGAGAATTGAGGAAGGCAAGTACTGCAGCCTGCTTCATCCCGGAAGGTCCGCAAGCATTTACAGCAAAGGGGAGTACCTTGGTATTCTCGGGGAAATCTATCCACAGCTCGACCAGAAATGGGACCTGCAGTGTCCGGTGCTGTTTGAGCTCGATTTTGGAGCGCTTTCCAGGAATGCCAATCTCGCGGTTATTGCCAAATCGTATCCGCGTTATCCGGCAATTCAGCGTGACCTGGCCGTTGTGGTTCCTGAAGAGGTATCCGCAGAAGATATTAAGAAAAAGGTCATGGCACTCGGCGGGGAATTCCTGAAAGAAGTAGAGCTGTTCGACGTGTATCAAGGACAGCCCGTTCCGGCAGGACACAAAAGCCTTGCCTTTACGATGCGTTACCAGTCTGCAGAACGAACCTTGAAAGATGAAGAAGTGAACACTTTTAATTCCGACATCCTTTCGGGAATACAGCAGGAATTTGGGGCAAAATGGCGAAAATAAACAATAATGATGATGTAACAAGGTACTAGACAGGAGAGCGGGTGAAGACAGTGAATCCGGAAGAACAAAAAGTATCGGTTCTGATATTCGGAGAACTTCATGTTATTCGCGGCAAGGGATCTGAGGAATATATCAAGAAACTCGCCCATGATGTCGATAAAAGAATGGAAGAAATTGCGTTGAAATTCCCGAGGATACCAGCACATCAGGTAGCTATCCTGGCAGCACTCAATTTTGCAGATGAATTGGCAAAAATAAAAGAAGAACAGATGACGCTTCTTAACATGTTAGGAGAAAGCGGCGGCGAATAATTTTTTTTACATCTGACGGTGATTAAGAAATGGTCGATCCCGCTTATTATTCGGCCATTTCTTTATTATTTTTCGCAGGCGCCTAATATTTGAGAAGGACTGCGCTATTTTTGCTTTTGTTTATCAGGAAATGATAGAATAAAATGAAACAAACGGAGGTGTTACAATGAAAGGAATTGTCACTGTAATAGGAAAAGATAAAGTCGGGATCATCTATGGCGTTACCAAGATTCTGATGGAGAATAATGTAAACGTGGAGGATATCAGCCAGACGATTTTGCAGGATTATTTCACCATGATGATGCTGGTCAATCTTTCCAATATAAAATGCGATTTCAGTGTCCTGAAGGAAGAGCTCGATGCCTTCGGTAAAGAGATCGGATTGTCGGTGAAGATTCAAAGAGAAGAGATCTTTGACTACATGCACAATATTTAACTTACAGTTAACAAGGGTTGACAAGTTGCCAGCCAGAAACAGGGGAAGTCTTTTGGAGGTAAATAATGAGTCTCTATAAAAATATTTTTGAAACCACCCGCATGATCGAGAAAGAAAAACTGGATATCAGGACCATCACGATGGGCATTTCTTTGCTTGATTGCATTGACGCTTCAGGAGAAAAGGCCCGCCGGAGAATTTATGACAAAATTACCAGGTTGGCACAAAATCTTGTCAAAGTCGGCAATGAAATCGAAACTGAATATGGCATTCCCATTATCAATAAACGAATATCCGTTACGCCGATGGCTATCATCGCCTCCGGGAGTGAAGACGAAAGCTATGTCGAGTTTGCGAGAACGCTGGACAAAGCAGCCCGGGAGGTCGGCGTTAACTTTATCGGAGGCTTCTCCGCTCTGGTGCAGAAAGGCTTTACAAAAGGTGACAGAATCTTAATCGAATCCATCCCTGAGGCTCTGAATGAAACAGAACGGGTATGTTCGTCTGTGAATGTGGCCAATTCCAAAGCCGGCATCAACATGGATGCAGTCAAGATGATGGGAAGAGTCATTAAAGATACAGCTTATTTGACCAGGGACAGGGATTCTCTGGGTTGTGCGAAGCTGGTGGTGTTTGCGAATGCCGTCGATGACAATCCGTTTATGGCAGGCGCCTTCCACGGGGTTGGTGAACCTGAAGTTGTGATCAATGTCGGGGTAAGCGGTCCCGGCGTCGTTAAATGTGCCATGGAGAAGGTTAAGGGAGAACCCTTGCATGTCGTAGCCGAGAATATTAAGAAGACTGCCTTTAAAATTACCCGGGCCGGCCAGCTGGTTGGCAACGAAGTATCCAGAAGACTGGATGTACCGTTCGGCATTTTGGATTTGTCCCTGGCCCCAACACCGGAAATCGGAGACAGTGTGGCCAGGATTCTTGAAGAAATGGGCTTGGAAGCCTGTGGAACCCATGGCACGACTGCAGCGCTGGCCATGTTGAATGACGCTGTTAAAAAAGGCGGCATCATGGCCTCCTCCTCCGTAGGAGGACTAAGCGGAGCGTTTATTCCGGTCAGCGAAGATGAAGGGATGATCAATGCGGTCAAGTGCGGCGCACTGACCTTTGACAAGCTCGAGGCGATGACCAGTGTCTGCTCCGTAGGACTGGATATGATTGCGATACCCGGAGATACCAAGGAATCGACGATCTCGGCCATGATTGCAGACGAAGCCGCCATCGGCGTCATCAATCATAAAACCACCGCAGTCCGCGTGATTCCGGTTCATGGCAAAGGGGTCGGCGATACTGCCGAGTTCGGCGGCTTACTGGGCTATGCACCGATCATGGCGGTCAATCCATACAGCGCGGAAGAGTTCATTAACCGGGGCGGCAGAATTCCGGCACCGATTCACAGTTTCAGGAATTAACTGTTTCATTGGTAGTTGTATAATAATCTTAAAATCCCGTGTTCCAGTCATTCACCTCTTTTCCCACCGGATTGACAGGTCATTCGAATCTTGTCTGTACAGTCAGTAAATGTGCTTGTCCGGAGATTACAAAACAAAATGCCAGTCCGCAAAAACGAAATTGCTTTTGTTTTACGGACAGGCATTTTTATATGTGGTTATCATGATTGTCATGTCAATCTCATAAAAAGAGATTAAATTATTGTCTTTTGAATATAATGTAATATAATGGTAATAAAAGGGAGGTATTCTATGCGACAAGATAACATTATATATTTGAAAGAAAGAACGAGAACTATCAATAATATCTTATCAATTATCTTTATTATTGGGATAATATTACTTTTTGCAACATTGATTGTTTGTTTTATTTTATTCTTTACTCCAGAACAAGGATTTACTGTTGAAAAGGGAAATTTAGATTGGTTTATAGAATATAATCTAGCTAATGGTACCACCTTTGGTGTTTATATTCCTTTTAGCATTATACAATCTGTAGCTATTGAAAGATTTAATGCGAAATCAGCCTTTCTAACTTACTTAGTTTCAAGTTCAATTCTTAATATTATTATTCTATATGGGATAAAACAGGTAATAGACATTCTTAATACAATTTTGAAAAGCACAACCCCATTTAATACCAATAATGTCATAAGGCTGAAAAAAATAGTATTATCAATAATCATTTATTCGGTTGCGGCTGATCCAATAAAAAACTTTTTAGGTTGTGTTTTCGTAACAAAAATTTATTATTTTGATTTTTCAAATATTCATATAAGTGGAATCTTAATTGCAGTGCTTATCTCTATCATAGCTGACGTTTTTAAATATGGTATACTCCTTCAAGAGAAAGTAGATACAACATTCTAAAGTACACTAATCTTTTCTTATGACAAAGAACCGTAGGAATATAATTTATATTCCCACGGTTCTCTGTAAATAGAATTATATTAGACTGCATTGAATTGGTCAGTAAACGACATCGACCAAGTAAAACCAATTAAATAGGATCCTATTTGCACCCCTAATACAATTTTACCATAGATTAAAGGGTGGATTCTTTTCGAAGTAATCTGGTAAAGCCTCATCTGTTATCAAAATAAGATGAGTTCCACCATTGTTGGCAAAAGTTTCAAGGTTAGCGTTAGTACCCATATACAGAATATCGGATTCAAAGGTCTGCTTTCCAGTTTCTATGAGTTTCAAGGTTCGGATCGCAGATAGCCCATTGGCGGATTTATAGAGCTTTGGATTAAATGCATTTAATTTTTCCAGAAGTGTGGTCATGTAGATATCCAGCGGATATACCCCCCAAGTATAAAAGTCATATACTTTTCAAATTATACAGCTTATAATTTTCTTGTTTCGAATTGTATTAAGCTATTCATTAATATTGTTGTTGATCGACCAGTTTACATTCGTAAACCATTTGAAGTCTTCGGTTAATGGATTTTCTTATTAACATAAATTTTGTATTTGGCGGTAATAAGAATTCCTGTTCATTTAGCAAACTATCATTAAATTTTATAAATGCTCCTTTTGTACCTATTGGTAAAAATATCTTTAAAACACAATTATAGTGATGTTCTTTTGCAAAATCTTTTAGTAAATCTCGCACTAGAGTAGTGCTTAGAAATCCTTTTTCAACAAATGTTTTTCCCACCTTTGGTTTTGAAGAGTTAAATAATAATTTTAATAAATTCTTATGAGTGTATCTGTACACAATAATATTTTCTTTTAACTCAAATTTACATAATGCATTTGAAATAGTTTTTATATCTTCGGAATACTCTTTAGCCTCTTTATCGCTAAAGTCTTGATTTCCCCTAAGATAACGATTATAAACTATATTCATGTTACCGGAATATTCAAATAGAAGTTGAGATAGGTTTTTATCTGCTTTTAATTGCAAATTGTTAATCCATTCATGGAAATATTTCTTTGCCCAATCTTCAGCATCTTGAGAACTATGGAATTCTTTATACATTTCTTTACCAATCAAATTAATCTACCTCAATTATTTCGAATTAATTTATCCCACTAATCATTTATATTGATTTTGGTATTAATTTTTCTGCATATAGAGTGTCTAGATCATAATAATACACAATTAACCTAATAATACCTTGACGATCATTAATAAACAGTTGACCGTCATAATCTTTGTCTGCTATTCTCCATTTTTTCCCTCCATACTTAATTTCTTTCATGTTACCTCCCAGTAACTAAGACTTTTTTCTCCCTCCGCAGGACGCGGCGGTTCGTGCGCGCAATTTTATATAACGTTTAGGTGTTCCCGCCGCGTTCCAACTACATGCATCATCCTCTAAGTGACGGGAACACCGTGTTAGACGAAGTGCGTTGTTTAAACATTCAAAATCCACTATTCAATATACCCCTTTTTCTCTCAGGATACTTTCGACTTCAACACGATCATCATAAAAATCTTCCAAAATTCTTTGAGTATAATGATGTGACAGATCATATTCATCATAATCTACAATCCGCCATTCATCATGCAAGATGTTATTCCCTAATACTCTAATCTCTTCATGGGCCTTATTCTTTCTTGCAGAAGTAATAATTCCATCATCACAAACTTTATTTATCTTCTGTGCCAGATTACCTGAGGTATATCCATTTACTTTAAATGTCTTTTCTAAGCAAGAACGCAACAACGCAGTTGCTGCTCGATAAGCACCGATTGACGCACATTCCTCTGCCTCTGTAAATTCAGATTTTATGTCTTCAGGAACATTATTGGGGATGTTAGCTTTATCTACTGAATTTGGAAGAAACCATTCTAGATGACCGTTGTGTGATGTATTTCCCGAATCATGAACTTTAGCTAAGCCACCTCTTCCGCAATTTGCACATCGTAATAGTATGTAAAGAACTCTTGTATGCTCTATTCCATTGAAAGAAAGTTTTCCTTCAATAATTATTGAGCCAAATGATGAACCTGAACGAGTAGATTCAAAAGTTGTTATTACTCCATCACAATCCGGACAATTTGCCCTAACGTTATTTCCAGTTAATTCAGCTTTCATAATAGTCTTCCATCCTCCTAATATCTTTCATCAGTACTTCGTCTAACTGTCCTTATGCCGCCTTTTGGCGGCATCAATGATAATGAAAAGAGCCGATATCCTTATTTTACTTCAAATTACAACTATCTTCCATTATTTTCTACATTGGTGTATTAATAGTATATAGGCTGGACTGACGAGCGCGTGGGACGATTGGTAGAATCCAATCTTTTGCGTGGATAGACCCGTGCCTAACTCTGCGACGGCTGCCTTAGTGAATTTATGATTATGCTTAGAGCATGGAAACTACATTATTTTCTTTTCAGGCAGCCGTTTCCAGCCTATGGAGGAGATATTAACCGAAAGTTGTTCATTCTATCTGTACCGGTATTGATGTCCACAAAAACTATTGCTTGGCTTCAAGAGAACGACTGCCACGTTGTCGTTATGGAAAGCACCGGTAAGTACTGGATTCCTGTATTTAACCTGATGGAAGATTCTTTTTTTCTTACGTTGGCTAATCCCTCGTTTACTAAAACATTTCCAGGTAATAAAACCGACCGAAGGGATGCCAAGTGGCTGGCTGAACTTCATAGGCTCGGTCTGGTTCAACCAAGTTTCATCCCCCCAAAACATATCCGTGAGTTAAGAGAGCTAAGCCGTTATCGCCATAAGCTTATTCGCGACCGCTCTGCCGAGAAAAGCAGGATTCATAATATCCTTACTGTCTGTAATCTGATGTTGTCTTCCGTTGCTACTGATATTTTCGGCAAGTCAGGCATGAATATTATGCATGCTCTTCTTCGCTCTAAGTCCTTTGATGAGGATCTTCTCTCCAATCTTGTTATGGGCAAGCTCAGAGAGAAAATTCCTCAGCCTATTTGTGCCCTTAAAGGACATTTGACTTCAACGCAAGCGGCTAAGCTTTCCGTTGCTTTGGATAATCTTAAGAATTTCGACGATAAGATTGCCCAAATTGAGCGCTTGATCGAAGATAAGTCACATGATTTACAGCCTGCTATTCATTACTTTGCTCTCGTTTTGCTATTAGGAAAACTTCTGCGATTGCTATCCTTTCGGAGGTTGGAACCGATATGTCTGTTTTCCCTTCCGCTAATCATCTTTGTTTCTGGGCAGGCTTATGCCCTTAGAATAATGAAACAGGAGGCAAACGGCGTTCTGCTAAAACAAAAAAGGGAAATATGTATCTCAAAGCCGTTTTGACCCAATGTGTAAATAGCTTTTCAAGAAGCAAACGTTCTTCTCGTTTTGTCAGTAGGTATCCACTCTATTAAGCTGCGGAGGGGACATAATAAGGCGGTTATTGCTGTTTGCCGTTCAATGCTGGTTGCTATTTATTACATGCTCTCCAGAGATGAGTCTTTCAAGGAAGTATCCGAGTCTAAGGCTACCGAGAAGAAAAGCAGGCAAAATTCTATTCTGATCGTTCCTGATGATTTATTGATCCAAGAATTGATTAAACGTGGCTATAAGTTAGAGCCGGTAACTTAGCCGTTTTCCTATATTTGAAGGTGTTACTATGTTTATTTTTAGCATAGTTATTTTGTTATTGCCTTTTTTAGTTTTGATCATTATTTGGTACTATTTTTTCTTTTTTATACTACGTCCCGAGTGTTTGCGACGCGCCCCAACCGCTTACATATTGGCTAAGTGTCGAAAATACTCTGTTGTAGTGCCTCACCCCAAATTAAGCATAAATAGCTATAGGAACTACCAACAAAACAGGTCCAGGAATTTGAGTAGTAAATTCACTTGGCGTTGATAATGTAGATGATAAAGTATTAAAAGCCTCAATAAATTGCATTAAATTATCCTCGGGTAAATAAGCAAGAGGCGTACCCCTCAATAAACTAACCGATTCGCCTATATCCTCAGGAATATATCTGACCACTTTACCAATGACCACAAATTGACCATCTATAATATCCGCTGGGCTTTGGTTTGAAAAATATTCAAGTTGAACTGGAATGACTGCCTTTATTTCAGGTTTTATAACTAAGTCCGAAACTAAATCTAAAGAGCCTGTTTGGGTAAGCATAGAGTAGAACTTTTTCATTTGAGTAAGAACTTCTTGTTCTGCTTTAGGTTTTTGTTTTCCCGGGGCAACTGTAAATAAAAGCGCAGCCTCCATCATTTGTATTAGCCCTTCCATGTTAGCAACCATAGGATTCTTTCTTAATATTCCCGAAAACTCAATAAAAGCACCCGGTAATAATGCTTCCATAGAAAATGCATTATCTAAAGAAACAAGTAATTTGCGTTCTATAAGGTTATCCCGCAATCTAGAGAAAAGTGAAGCTGGAGTAAATACCCTATCTTCTTGTACGTGTTTCTGCATAGATTGCGTATCTTTTTGATTGAGACCAGCTTTTAGACCAAGATTGAGAAAAGCAAATACATTCTTTGTACCCACTTCCCCAGATATTTCGCTATTGCTACCTTTCTCATCAGACTCGGCCTTCTTGATAGTTTGCAATTGAGAAAATCCACCTTCAACGATGGCTAGAAGGTCAAAAACTATTCTCTGATTAAGATAAATAGGTATTGCTAAACGTCTTCCTTCCAATTTAACTCCTCCTTATACTACACCGAAAGGCACAAAGGCACTATATCAGATATCGTTCAGCCATTCACGAAGCGTCATATTACATATATCAATTCCATGTTTCGGGAATGGCGTGTTAAATGAAGTTGGTCGCCCCCATATCCAGGGGGTGACAGGATGTCGACCCCGTAAATTCCCCAAAAAGTTCTCATCTTACATTTTATGATTGTGCCATTTCCAATAACTTCTTTGTTGTATTTGCATTTCGAATTGTAATACTTTGATATGCTTTTGTTCCGACTATCTTTGACCACCGGGTTCTAGAAAATGTTTTTAATGGAGCTGACCAAAATATAATCTCTTTATAAGCATAAAGTTGTTCATACTCCGGCTTCATTTTTCCTGCATCCGCAATAATTTCTTCCGCTGTGGCAGGTTGGATTACAAATATGGCATTATGTTTCGAGTTTTGATCATATCCCCACCAATCAGGTACATTCTCTAATGCCTCTTTCAATGTATTAACATCAATCAATGCTATGCCAATAGGAAAGTCAAATTTCTTCTTCAGAATATCATTGCAATAACTTGATAGATCTATGATACTTTGTTCTTCACTGTCAAAGATGACATTACCACTATTAATATAGGTCCGCGTATTTAGAAAACCTGCATTCTCGAAACAGTTTTTCAAATCATGCATAGAAACTTTGTTTTTTCCGCCAACATTTATTCCTCGGAGCAGTGCAATATATTTCATAAAAAAAGACTCCTCTATAATCTTTTGCAACAATATTAAGCTTGTTCTATTAACCCGCGCCAGGACGGCCCGGCCTTGCGACCAATTTCATTCAACGTCCCGGCAGTTCCCGAAGCGTCATACTACATTCATATATTCTAAGTTTTGGGAACTGCCTGTTAGGCGATGGACCATGCCCCTCGAAGCCAAGCCGCCACGGATGGCGGCCATGCAAAAATATTTCGCTAACCTTAATATAACCGAATCTGCCCTTTGTAAAGCCAATCAGGAACAGAGTATCCTTGAACTTTTGGATGGTTAGCAAGAATTAATCTAATTGTCCTAACGGCTGTATAAGACTCTTCAATAAGTTCATTTTGCATAATATGGTAGCGTTTATCAAAATTATCTTTTTCTACAGCATGAGCTGGTTTCTGTCTCTCTTTCCTTACTTTTCTTAGAGTTGAGAAAAGTTGTTTAGTTGGTTCAGGGTCTCTTGGTCTAAAATTATTAGTAATCCATTCCTCAAGCAAAGAAATAGTTCCCCGCTGCCGGGTTTCAATTTTTCCATCTTTTCTTTTTATCTCTTCTGTCAAGAGTATGTCATTCTTGAAAAAATCCTTGTTAATATTATCTGACATCATTTTGTCAAGAACATGTACAAAATTATTATAGTTATTTAATGTAGGCCTAAGAAAAACGCCAAAATCTTTGGGTCGATTTCTTTTAAAATCTTCCTTAAACAAACTTGGCTTACCAATTAATTCACACATTTTATTAATCACATATAATTCTTCAATAAATGCGATAAATATCGATACATTATCAGCCCAATGTCCAAGGGTATTTTTTAGATAGTCTATATTTTGGTAACAATCCTCTTTTGTCTCGAATAATTTCCAGTATTTTTGTTGATCTGGTGTTAAATCATTAAGATATCTAAGATAAACAATAACAAACCTCTCATGTTGATTATTATAAGCTAGGCCAAAAGTGTCCAAAAAGAATCCTTCGCCAAGTTCTTTATCATATTCATCCATACTATGTATACTTCCAGAATAATCATCATTCTGAACAACGTACCTAGGGTCGTTCAAATACTTTTCTAAAATAGTTAAATCAAAATATACTGGTTCGAATTGCGGCTCCCCTAAAAATAATCTTCTTGAATATGGCTTCCCTCTATATTTGCTTGCTTTTTTGAATTCCTTCAAACATTTAGCCGTTGGGTATGCACATATACCATCAAGTGATTCAGACATCAATTTCTTTATCTGTTCTTGTGGTTCAAGGTCTGGAAAGGCTTTTATATGAGGATTTAAAAATACGGTCGAAAATGTTAGTGTTACTAATCCGTCCAGAATCAATGAGCTAAGTTGATTTAATATCTCTGAAGTATCACTTGTTCTCAATATTTGTGACACCGGTATGCCATTATAATCCAAAGAATCAATATAAAAATCTACAATAGACCTTAGGGTACCTTCATATAACAATTTCTCTCAACCTCTCTCGCACCAAAATAGCACCATAGCTAATCCTGAACATTCCGCCCATGGAGGGGGCGGTCTTTGCATGGTCTTTCGCCTAACTACGGTATTCCCGAACTAAGTTCGTATATACCTCTTTTTTGATGGTATTTCCGAACTAGGTTCGGAAATACTTACTATATTTGAAATTAGTTCTTCCATTTCAGCCCCCCTAATAAATCCAAGCAGCTTATAAACTTCTTTCATCAAGTCTTCCTTCGATAAATTGATCTGGTTCATCAGAATTCACTTAATTTGGTAACAGCTTTTTACTGATCGGGGCTTCCGCAGCTATAACCTGACGGATCTGGGAAAGAATCAATCCGGTTACTTTTTAATTTGATATTCGTGAAAATTCACTGCTATCCTTCTAAAAAATTAAAATATGTGGAAATTTATTCTAAAAATAACAAAGCAGCCCTTTGCTGGAAAAGGCTACTTACATATCAAAAAGGATTTATACTTTCTGATAGTTTAAAAAGTGCTGTTCGCACATTTTAAACTATAGTTTTTCATTAACTATCCAAGTCATGAAATGATCAACCAGTTCAAGCTTTCTCTCATCGCACAGCTTGATTTTTTGATTAATCTGAGAAAGCAGACTGTCATTTGTTTGTCTGAAAATACCCAGCAGAAAATAATCTGGTGTGATGTCCAGAGCCTCGCATATTTTAAGCAATGATTCGATACTGGGGATAGAATGATTGTTCTCTATATTGGATATATGGTTGTTGCTGAGCCCTGTTGCTTCAGCGACGTTATCTTGGGTCAGATTCAAAACCTTGCGTCTTTTCGCAATCCGCTCGCCTAATGCTTTGTAATCAATTTCCATGTTTTATCACCCTGCTTTACTTTAGCAATTATGAATAGTATTCTTAACAAAGCACAAGAGTATTTATTACCCTTGTATTTGTATTATTGTCAATATATAATGAACTTAATACCTTTTTAGTTGTATAAACAGGCTTTTGGAGGGAGATGTATTGCTTACTATCGGCATTTGCGATGACAGGCCGCTGTGTCGCCAGTTATTGGAGGCATTCATTCATTTATATGAAAAAGAAAAGGGGGTTTCATTTGATATTTACCAATTTGGCAGTGGTGAAGAGCTTCTTGAAGAACTTAATAAGCTTGGGATGATTTTTGACCTTCTTTTTCTTGATAATAGTATGAAAAAGCTGACCGGTCTCGAGACCACCAAACAAATACGGCAATCTGCTTCCATGTCAACATGCAGCATCGTGTTTGTGACATCTGCCGATGATCATGATCAATTCATGCAGGTACAGCCTTTACAAGTATTATGCAAGCCAGGTACCCAGGAGCGCATTGATGCTATATTAGACAAAGCTCTGGCCAAAAATACAAGGTAATCAATGACATGTACTATTTTTTTGAATTTTTTATAGTTCAAACTTAGCTAAGGTTCATATAATAATATGAACAGTGATAAGGCAAAAGATGAGAGGGGGCGAGGCCGCCGGCAAATCTTGATTGCCGTCAGCCCGCCCCCTCTCTTAATCTTTTATGCGTACTGCCCGCTTACACTTGTGGAGGATCATAAAGGTCATTGGTCGTGGTTTCAATGACCTTTATATCCTTTACCCCTGTAAGGGCACCGTTTGCCGTGAGGAATATCCCGCCTGCTATAAGCGCGTTCATAACGTCCATGGCTTCAGTTAGCAGGATATCCTCTCGCGGTTGGGGAACCGTTAGGGAAAACGTGTTCCCTCCGGTGGTTGCAAAGGTTAATCTTGCTGTTCGGTTGGTGGTCACAGCCAATTGAATCACCTCCTTGACGCCTGAAATTGCCCTCCGGTTTACGCTTCGTTTGTCAATTCATCTGTTCTTCTGAAGTAAACGTCAAGCAGCGTATATTCCGACAGACCGAAGATGGCGTGAGCCGCCTCATAGACAGCTTGATTCGAAGCATTGTAAACAATATTGTTAAGGGTTCGCTGTTTGGTTATCGGAGCGCCGGAGGTGCTGACTCCGGTCTGATAGACCAATACCAGAGCCGCGCCGGATGGTGCTGAAACAACGGCCATTCCAATCATCTCCTTCTCTTTTATTGGACTGCTTACTGCTGTCTTGTATATACTATGCTTGGCTTGTCCAAAGGTTCCCAAAAAAAATCAGGAATGAACTCTAAGCGGTTTCTTGGGGGGTGGCCACTCTTTAATCGTCTCTGCCATGTATTCAATCAGTCGATTGGCCTCTTTTCTTTTTTCTTCTTTCAGGTTCGGATCGACATGCGCCAGATTGGTGAGCGCTGTCGTCAGATCGAAGAAGGTATCGGCGATTGTTTTGCAGCAAGCGTTGCATTTTTCTACATACTTGATGTGAGCGTCGGGGTCATGTTCGGCTTTAAGGTTGTGGGTCGGCAGGGCGGGTTGACTGGCAGAGAAGGCTTCTGCTTTGACATTCTCCGGATTTGTTGGCATTGACGCAGCCTTAGCCTGCTCCTTTTTTAATTCGGAGATTGTGCTGTCGATCGCCTTCAGTCCTTTTTTAAATGCTTGATTCTCCTGAAGCGCCTGGTCCTTTTCCTGATTGGCCTTGTCTCTGTCCTGAAGTGCCTGCTGCAGCTTTTTGGTGGTCATACCGCCGACATCATTCTGCTCGATGAATTCCTCCCGCTCCTCTGCCGGTAAACCCAGAAGGAGGAGGGCCTGGGTGTAAGTCATATTCGACATTGATGTCGATTTTGACGTGTCCAATCCGTCAGAGAAGTTTGGCCCGTACTCTTGGTAGAGCTTTATCAGTCTTTCGGCAGTTTTCTGGGAATAGCTCACAGACTCCAGCCACTTACCCCATTCCCCGTGTTTGACCAGAGCCTTGGCTTCCTGCAAACGACACCCGATTTCAATGGCGCCGGCAAGCAGGATTTTTTTGGTTTGGCAGGTTATCATATTTATCTCAGCCGCTATGACAAGCGGCGTGCGTTCAGTGGCCGGATTCTCCATGCCGTCCGCCCTTTCATTATGAGTCTAATTACAGCATATGCAGATGGGCTTCGGGTGGTGAGGGCTTGGCCGCTTCGGCTCAGGACATTTGTCCAATTCCGCTAAAGCCAACTCCAATTAAGTAAAATAATGGGAAGGAATTTGTAAATACAATGAAGAATAAATGTTATCAATGGTAAATTTATAGATCATTTGGACTAATTGAGGTTATTATTGGAGTTTGGACGTTCGTTATATAAAATTAATTATAAGGACAGAAAAAATGAGTACAGATAGCAAAAGGCGAAGAAGAGAACGGGTAACGGTTGAGAAAATGATTAATATTTATTGCAAGAAAACCCATACCCCACAAAATAGAAGGTGTGAAGACTGTGAGAGATTATATAAATATTCAAGCAAGAAAATAGAACAATGCATGTTTGGTGAGAACAAACCAGTCTGTGCAAGATGTAAAATACATTGTTATAAACTAGAAATGAGAGTAGAAATAAAGAAAGTTATGAGGTATTCTGGGCCAAGGATGCTGTTTAAGCACCCAATATTAACGTTCTATCACATAATAGATTCTAAGAGAAGTAATAGGAAAGCATGATTGGCTCTTAAATTAACTGCCTTTATTGAAAAAGAACGGCTAGCAATCGAAATAAGACGCATCGGGAATGGCTGAACGTATTACGACGACATATCGTGCAAAGGCCGTGCCGTCCTGGCTCGGATGAAATGGACTTAAAGTATTTCTTTGTGGTAATCAGATCTCGTGCGACAGTTAAATCACTGATGAGGTACTGTATAAGATGAACAAAATGAGAGAAGAGTTGATTGCTCCTTGCGGGATGAATTGCAGACTTTGTATGGCAAATCAAAGGGAGAAAAGTCATTGCAAGGGATGCCGAAACGAGGACGATATAAGGTATAAAACAAAAAATAGCACCAGTTGCATAATCAAAAATTGTTCTGTAATTCAAAGTAATAAATCCGGGTTTTGCTTTGAATGCGACAAATTCCCTTGCATAAGACTAAAACAGTTGGATAAGCGGTATCGAAGTAAATATCACATGAGCATGATTGAAAATCTTGAGCACATTAAGCAATATAATCTGGATTCATTTTTACAGCATGAGGAGATTAGATGGAGTTGCAAAGAATGTGGTAATTTTGTCTGTGTACATAAACATATTTGTTTAGTTTGTAAAACTTCATTTATTGAGTGAAGGGCGGCAGTGCCAATATGAATGTGGTTGGGGTGCTGCGGTAGTGTATTCCTTAATGGTTTAGTTCTTTGCTAGGGAGCTTACTCTGTAGAATAAAAAAGACCCCATTAATGGGATCTCAACGATGCATTTGTTCAATCTTACTAACCAGATACTGCAAGTCAATTTCGGGATACACCCAAAAAGAAGTCTTGAATAACTCCTTATAACTTTCTATTTTATTTTTCGTACATGGGCTGTTTCCATTTGCAGGATTTCGATTTTAGTTTCGATTCTTTCGAGGGTATTAATAATAGTATCATTTTTCTCATTTTGTACTTCGCGAGCATCAAATAGTGCTTTGATTTTATGACCCAAATCATGTTCAACTTTTGTTTCTATTTTTTGGACGCGAGAGGTTAATTCTTTAAGTTGGGAACTAGTCTCGGTTTGGTTTTCAAGGATCTTTCCGAGAAGATCCATTACCTTATCATCCAACACTATCGCCTCCTAATGAATAGCTTATCTTTTTTGAAAGATAAGTCAAGGAGAATTTTCCATCCATGGCAACTGCCGAATTCATTTTTTAATGGTTTTAATCTTTTTCTAATGAGATCTTTAAAGGAGCGAATGTAAAAAATTTGCCGCAAAATGATAGTGTGGTATGATTAGAAGAAAAGCAGAAAAAGACGAAACAGGAACGGAGAACGCGATCATGCATTCAGATTTTGGCAGCAGTCCGCAGCAGCATACAAATAAAAAGATGGAACTTCTTGCACCGGCCGGGGGTTACGAGGCATTGAAGGCTGCGGTGGAAAACGGAGCCGATGCCGTCTATCTCGGAGGCAAAATGTTCAATGCCAGAGCTTCGGCCTCGAATTTTGATTCGGAGGAATTGTCTAAGGCGGTGACGTACGCGCACGAACGCGGCGTTAAGGTCTATGTGACGTTAAATATTCTTGTGGCTGACAGTGAATTCTCAGAGCTGGCGGACTATGTCTATCAGCTTTATTCACTTGGCGCAGACGCGTTGATCGTTCAGGACATCGGGGTTGCGAATTTTATCCGGAAAGTTCTGCCGGAGATAAGGCTTCATGCCAGCACACAGATGACCCAGAATAATATTTACGGGCTGAAGCAACTTGAAAAAATGGGTTTTTCCAGGGTTGTTCTAGCCAGGGAAACTTCGGCGCCGGAAATAGAAAAAATGGTTCAGGCGACGGAGTTGGATGTCGAGGTTTTTGGACATGGCGCACTGTGTATCAGCTATTCCGGACAGTGTCTGATGTCGAGCTATATCGGGGGACGGAGTGGCAACCGCGGAAGATGTGCGCAGCCTTGCAGGATGGCCTACAGTCTGGTCGACGGCAAAGGCAGGGATCTGCTGGAAGGAAGGAAGACCGGGGAGCACCTTCTAAGCCCGCGTGATCTGAAATTGTTGGACAATCTCGGGGAGTTGCAGCGGATGGGTGTGCGCTCACTGAAGATAGAAGGCCGGATGAAAAGGCCCGAATATGTGGCAACGGTCATCCGGGTCTACCGTAAAGCCCTGGACTTTTTACAGGAACAAAAGGGGCAGGAAATCACAGCCCGGGATCTATATGAGCTGACTCAGATTTTTAACCGGGATTTTACAACCGGATACTTTCAGGGTTACCAGGGAGCGGAGATGATGAGTTTCAGCCGCCCAAACAACCGCGGCACCATGCTGGGCCGAATTACGGATCTAAAAAACAACCGTCTGACACTGAAGCTGGACCGCGAGCTGGGACTCGGAGACGGCCTGGAAATCTGGACAAAAAGAGGCCGTGAAGGGATCAGCGTCGGAAGAATAGGGATACCTGGCGGCAAAACGGTTGACAGTGCTGCACCCGGAGATACGGTCACCATAGAATTTGAAGGCGCTGCGAATATTGGGGACCGGGTATTCAAAACCCACGATGAGCAGCTGATTGCCCAGGCCCGGCTTAGTTTCCAGGAAGGCAAGGAAATGCGCAAGCGGCCGTTAAAAATGCAGCTTTCCGGAAAAGTTGGTCAAAAACTGCGCCTAACTGTCTGGGACGATCAGCAGCACGTTGCGCTGGAATCGCAGTGTGAGGCTCAGGAAGCACAGAATCGGCCACTGACACAGGAGGTTCTGGTAAAACAGCTGGGGCGTCTGGGGAATACCCCGTTTTATCTCGGAGAATTAACGACAGCACTGGAAGGGGATCTGATGATACCGGTCAGTGCGTTGAATGAATTGCGGCGTGCTGCGGTGGAGAAGCTTTTGGAGCCGTCTCACAGCAAGCCGGCGCTGACCTTGAATGCGTATCAGGAGCGGACTTACGCTTGGAATCAGCAGCTCAAAACCGGCCGGACCGTATCGGGAAAAACCGGAGCAGGCAAGCATTTGCTCAGTGCCGCGGTGACGGATTCTTCCATGATTGCGCCGTTGCTGAAGGCCGGTGCGGACAGAATCATTCTGGGCGGAGAACACTGGCGGTCCAGACCGCCCCTTACCCTGGCAGAGCTGCAGAAGGCACTCGATACGTGTCAAAGCAGGGGAAGAACGTTGCTATGGAGACTGCCGCGAATCCTGAATCAGACCCAGTGTGAGCAGGTGCTAAAGGATCTGACAAAGGTGGCAGGCTGGTCGTCAAGGCCAGTGATCATGGCCGGGAATCTTGCGGAAATCGAAATGCTGAAGACCGTTGATCCCGAGTGGACTTGGGAGACGGATTATTTTCTGCATTGTTTTAACGAAGCGGCGTTGGAATGGGTTCACAGGGCAGGCGGAAGGCAGGCAGCCCTTTCCATGGAATTAAGTCAGGAACAGCTTGCCGTTCTGGGCAAATCCGAAGGTATTGAGTTGCTGGTGTTTGGCGATATGGAAATGATGGTCAGTGAATTCTGTCTTCCCGGCGCTGTGCTGGGGGAGGGGAAAGACGGAGCCCGCAACAAATGCGGAAAGGCCTGTCAAAACAGAGACCTGTACCTGAAGGACCGCATGGCTTATCACTTCCCACTGGCTACGGATCAAGAGTGCCGGATGCATGTCTTCAATGCCAAAACCTTGAATCTGGTAACCGAACTGTCTAAAATAGCCGATATGGGCATCAGAAATATCCGGCTGGAACTGCTTCGGGCATCTCTGCCCCAGGCTGAACGTGCCGTTACAGTATTTCACCAGCTTTGGAAAGAAACGGCTGGAGGCAAGAATATAGGCAAAGAGGAAACCGAGGAAGCGATGAAAAGCTTGGAGGAGCTTTATCCCGATGGCTTTACCAGAGGACATTTTTATAGAGGAGTGCTAATATAAATTGATAGCTTCAGATAAAGTCCTGGCAAAACTGGATTTTGGCGCAGTCAGAGAACGGCTTAGGAATCATTGTATGCTTCCCGGAGCGAAAGAATTAGCGGAAGCACTTGCTCCGGAGTCTGACCTGCGTACCGTAAGGGCGTTGCTCCGCGAAACGGACGAAGGGAAAATTCTCCTTAGGATTAACCCTTTGTTTTCAGTCAGGGGAGCGCGGGAAATTCGTCCTTATCTGGAAAGATGTGACCGGGGAGGAACCTTAAATCCGGAAGAATTACTGGAAATCAGAGATACGTTGAAAACTGCCCGCCGCCTAAAGAATACGCTGATAGATGGCGGTCAGTCTGGAAAAGATCAGTACAGCGAATTATATGCCCTCAGAGAAACGGTCGATGGGATTGTACCTCAGAAAGAGATAGAAGATGATATCTCCCGCAGTGTCTCCGAGGACGGGGATATCAATGACCGGGCTTCCGAAGAGCTGGCCAGACTGCGGAAAGCGAAAGGGATAAGTCAGCAGCGGATCAAGGAAAGCCTTGACGGTATTCTAAGAAATCCGAGCTATCAAAAGATGCTTCAGGACAATGTCATTACAAGCAGAGGGGACCGCTATGTGGTTCCGATTAAAATGGAATACAGTTCAGCTTTTCCCGGAATTGTCCATGATCAGTCAGCCAGCGGTGCGACCCTTTTTATCGAACCGATGGCAGTGGTCCAGCTCGGCAATGAACTGAGGGAGATCACCCTGAAAGAGAACAGGGAAGTTCAAAAGATTCTTCAGCAGCTCACAGCAAAAGTTACTGCCAGGATTCCGGAAATCCTGCTGTTGAATGAAGCCTTGATTAAGCTGGATTTTATTCTGGCGAAAGCCCGTCTAAGTGAAGATATGGAAGCCGGGTCACCGCTTGTAATGAATAAACAGGAGGTCAAGCTGATCGGCGCGAGACATCCTCTGCTCACCGGGCCTGTTGTACCGATATCCGTCGGACTGGGGATAGATGATCAATTTCTGATCATTACCGGCCCGAACACCGGAGGGAAGACTGTGACGCTGAAGACGATCGGCCTTATGGCGGTGATGATGCAGTCCGGGCTGCATATTCCGGCTGAAAGTGAATCACGGCTCGGGATCTTTACCCGGATTTTTGTCGATATCGGTGACGAGCAGAGTGTCGAACAGTCTTTGAGTACGTTCTCCGCCCATATGACCAATATTGTTGATATTACCCGGGAAGCCGACAGCTGTTCCCTAGTTCTGCTGGACGAACTTGGAGCCGGGACGGATCCGGGCGAAGGGGCAGCCCTGGCCATGGCGATTCTTGCGGAATTATTGGAGCGCGGGAGCTGCGGGGTGGCTACGACGCACTACGGCGCGTTAAAGACCTTTGCCTACAATACGCCTCGGGTAGAAAATGCTTCAGTAGAGTTTAATCCGGAAACGCTCAAGCCCACCTACCGCCTGCTGATCGGTATTCCCGGACGCAGCAATGCCTTATCGATTGCCCAGCGGCTCGGACTTGGCAGTGGCATTCTGGAAAAAGCCCGCTCCTTTATCTCTGAGCGGGATACGAAGGAGAGCGATCTCCTGGAAAACCTCGAGGATACGCAAAGAGAGATTGAACTTAAAAAACGGAGTGTGGAAGAAGAGCAGAAGAAGGCTGAATATAAAGCCGCGGAGCTGAAGAAAAAGAATCTGGAACTGGAAGAAAAATACGAAGATATTATCCGCAAAGCCAAAGAAGAGGCTGTCGACGTTGTCCGTCAGGCCAGACTCGAAGCCGAAGGTATCATCAAAGAAATCAAGGAAGCCCAAAAGAAAGAACGGCGTGAACAGGAAGCGGCTCTGGAGAAAACACGTCAGGGGCTGAAAAAACTCTCTGAAAAGGTGTATGAAACCGAGTATACCGGAAAAAACAAATCCGGACCGAAGCCCGGGCAAGTAGAACCGGGGCAAACGGTCTATATGCCCAATCTTAGACAAAAAGGCCAGGTCCTGCAAAAACCGGATAACAACAATGAAGTGTTGGTCCAGACGGGTATCTTGAAAGTCAGCGTTCCGCTGTCTGAAATCCGGTTGGTCGATGAGACAAGAAAACCGGAACACTTTGCAAAAACCATTCAAGGTACTTTCGGGCTGAGCAAAGCGGTAAATCTCAGAAGTGAAATCGACCTCCGGGGAAAACTGGTCGAAGAAGGCATCCTGATGCTGGATAAATATCTGGATGATGCTGTGATTACAGGAATTAATCAGGTCAGCGTGATTCATGGCAAAGGGACAGGCGCCCTGCGGGCAGGCATTCATCAGTTCTTGAAGAGACATCCCCATGTTGCTGCTTACCGCTTAGGTGAGTTTGGCGAAGGCGATTCCGGGGTCACGATCGTTGAATTAAAGTAACCCAAACTAGCCACAAAAAAAACACTGCCGAGGTTATCTAAACCATCGGCAGTGTTTTTTTGAGAGGATTATTAATTACTGATTTCCAACGTCACGGGATTTGACGGAGGACCCTCTGTAAAAGAGTCATTGTCCATCAGAACACCCCAGAAGGTGTAGGTTCCGGAGACTGCTCCGGCACCGAAAAGATCTAAACGGTATTGAATCGTCCTCTTGTTTCCGTCTTCTGGCACATACGTTTCAAGATAGGATTGTCCCGGTTTCTTGATATACAGCTTAACAGTATATTTTTTACTGTTATAGTTGGAAACCGGAAGCTGAACAACCGTGCTCGATCCGTCATAATACGGAGAAGATAAAGACAACTGAGGAATACTTGAATCTCCTGCCGGTGGAGTCTCACCGCTGGTAGAGCTGCCACTTTCATTCACGTATTTGTCCGGAGCCTTATAGGGGGCTTCGTCCGATGGCCAGGTCACATCTTTAGGCCGCCCCAGAACGTTCAGGCAAAGCCTCGATACGGCATTCATGCTGCCTACGGGGGCTAAAAGATTGGGGTTATTAGCATCGACCATCACTTGGACCCAAACATCACTAACTTTTGTTGGAACACTGTCTGCCGCACATATTTCTGATTTAACAAATTCTGAAGGAGTCAGACTGCTTGGCAGAAGACCTGATTTGGAATCGAATTTTACGGTTGTAAGCCCTTCGGGACGGCTGATACTTGACTGAACTGCCAGTCCTTCGTGGGCAACCGTCATGACCTGTTTCCAGATGCTGGCCGGGTAGCTGCCGCCATATACCTTATACAGGTAATGGCTTGTATCTGTCTGATCATACCCCATCCAGACAACCCCCGCGTATTTTGGGCTATAGCCGGCAAACCAGGCATCGGGATTACCGGACCTATTGCCAAATTTAGCAGGATCCAGGGATGTTGTGCCCGTCTTACCGCAGATATACCAATTGCCAATCCGGGCCTTTGTGCCGGTTCCGTAGGTTACAACGCTCCTAAGGAGATCATTCATCAAATAGGCAGTGGTTTCTTTCATCACTCTTTTCTCGGAAGGCGTGTTTTCGACCAATGTTTTACCATCGGGGCCTAAAACTTTAATAACACTGTAAGGTTCAGCTTTGACACCGTTATTGGCAAATGTTCCGTAAGCTGAAGCCATCTGCAGGGTGGAAATATCAAATGTCCCGAGGGCCATACTTAATACTTTGTCATTGTTGGTTAGGGAAAGCCCCAGATTATTCTTGGCGAACTGCCAGCCGTTTTCAACCCCGAGAGAGCTTAAAAGTTTTACGGCGTAAACGTTTACAGAGTCCTCAACAGCTTCGCGCATCGTGATCAAACCCCGCCAACCGGAAGTAATTGTGTCATAATCCGTCGGGGCCCAGACAGTGCCGTCACCGTTATTAAATTTAACGGGCATATCATCGAATACTGTTCCAGGATAATAACCGCCGTGTTCAAGTGCCGGCGCATAGACAACCAGTGGCTTGGCAGTCGATCCAGGCTGCCTTTTGGACTGGTAAGCGCGGTTCAAACCCATCGGGGTGTATTCCCGGCCGCCTACCATGGCTGCGATCGCCCCGCTATCGGGCTCCAGTACAGTCATCGCACCTTGAACGGAAGTCCCGTCCTTACTGTTAGCAGGGAAATTCTTGGAGTCTGCAAAAGCTTCCTCGGCTTTGGTCTGGATTTTTGAATTTACAGTCGTATAAATCTTTAAACCACCGCTATAGATCTGTTCAGGTGTAAAGCCATATTTAGCCTGAAGCTCGGAAATTACATAGTCAACAAAATAAGGGTGTTGTTTGTTGCGCGTTGCAATTTCGGGCATTTGGACATTCTTTTGTTTGGATTTAACCTGGTCAACAAACGTGAAAGGTGTATCGACATACTTGTCATAATCAGCCTGTGTAATAATGCCATTGTCTCTCATCACACCCAGGACGATCGTTCGTCTTGCTTTGGCTTTTTCCGGATAAAAGTATGGGTCATAACCGCTTGGAGCTTGAGGGAGGCCGGCCAGCATGGCGATTTCAGCCGGATTCAGATCCTTAAGCTCTTTGTTAAAATAAGTCAAAGAAGCGGTCCGGATTCCGAAAGACGATTCCCCTAAGTAAATCCGATTCAAGTAAAAGGTCAGAATTTCGTTCTTGGTGTACACATGCTCAATCTGAAGAGCTAGAACGGCTTCCTGGATCTTGCGCGAAAGCTTCTGCGCCGTCGGATCTTCAATAAAAGCGTTTTTGGCGAGCTGAATCGTGATGGTGCTGCCACCTTCGACGACTTCGCCGGCTTTCAAATTATTAAAAGCCGATTTGATAATCCGGATCGGGTCTGCCCCAAAATGTTTATAAAACCGTTTATCTTCCACCGCGATAAACGTTTCCTTCACAGTGTCCGGAATGTCTTCATAGTCGACCAGCAGTCTGTTTTCGGAGGAGTGAAGCTGGGCAATCGAATTTTGTTCATTGTCATAGACCACAGAGGATTGTTTCTGACCTGTCAGCAGCTCAACATCTAATTTGGGGGTTTTTGCAACAGCAACAATTAAGTAAATACCTAAAATCACAATAAGTAGAATGATGATAAGAAGAGGAATTCTGAAGTAGGGTGTATTAAAAAACTTTTTTTTCTTTTTGACAGGGTGAACCCGCCTGTTTTTCTGATCTGCATTACGGTTATGATAATCATTGTTATTAGCCATTTTTTGCCTCCTAGATAAAGACTTATTAATAAGCATTTAGATTAATAAGCTCAAAACATTATATCATATTTTAAAGGCTGTAAAAACAGTATCAATTTGGTAAGAGGTTGATATAAAATTTATATTTCTTTATAATATAAGATGCTTAAAGCGCAAAGAACTTTATATAGCACCATGTCAGCTCCAAATTTTATATATTCTGGTGGTGTATTTGATAAATTAATTTTATTATCCTTTATAAGGAAGATAAGGTACTTAAAGTTATATCGAAGAATGGAAGGAATGTTTTGAATTGATCAATTTAGACAAAGAAGTACAAAGACAAATGGAGATATTAAGAACAGGTGCTGCTGAGATTGTGCCGGAGGATGAACTGAAAGAAAAAATAAAGAATTCCCTTTTGTCAAATAAACCGCTGACGGTTAAGCTTGGGCTTGACCCGACGGCTCCAGATATTCATTTGGGACATACTGTTCCTTTGCAGAAAATGAGACAGTTCCAGGATCTGGGGCATCAGGCAGTGATCATCATCGGAGATTTTACGGGCAGGATAGGTGATCCTACGGGAAAATCCGAAACTAGAAAGGCATTGACCGAAGAAGAAGTGCTTCGGAATGCGGAAACCTATAAAGAACAGATATTTAAAATTCTCGATCCCGCTAAAACAAGGATTGAGTTTAATGCCACCTGGCTTTCAAAGCTCAATTTTGAAGAGGTCATTAAGTTAGCTTCCAATTGTACGGTTGCCAGAATGCTGGAAAGAGATGATTTTGCCAAGAGATATCAGGAGGAACGGCCGATCAGCATTCATGAATTCTTTTACCCGTTGATGCAGGGCTATGACTCGGTAGCGCTGCAAAGCGACGTCGAACTAGGAGGGACAGACCAGAAGTTTAATTTACTTATGGGCCGTACGCTGCAAAAAGATTATGGGCAATTACCGCAGGTTGCTTTAACAACGCCAATCCTTGAGGGACTTGACGGCGTTCATAAAATGAGTAAAAGTCTTGGTAATTACATCGGAGTCTATGAAAGCCCCAGAGAAATGTTTGGAAAAACGATGTCTCTGCCGGACGAATTGATGATTCGCTATTTCGAATTGGTCACAAAAGTGCCTGTTGACGAAATTCGCCGTCTCGAAAAGGGCCTTGCTGACGGCAGCGTTCATCCGCGTGACTTAAAAATGCGTCTGGGATGGGAGATTGTCCGAATTTATCATGGAGATGCCGAAGCCGATCAGGCAAAAGACGAATTTATTAAAATGTTTCAGAAAAAAGAAGCACCAGATGAGATGCCTGAATTTAGCCTTGCGGAACTTGGTGCATCGAAGGACGGCACGATCGAACTGGTTACGCTGATGGTCAACGCAGCACTTGCCCCGAGCAGGGGAGAAGCCAGAAGACTGGTTGAACAGGGCGGAGTGAAGCTTAACGATGAAAAGCTCTCAGATTCGCAGGCTGCCATTCGTCTTTCGGCCGGTGATATCTTGAAGGTCGGCAAGAGAAAATTTATTCGAATTAGATCGTAGGATCGTATTAATTAAAAACGATCATTTTTCTAGAGACAAAGAACGCTCATTAATTCTTCTTCATATAATAAAATCATCAGCAACAGAAACAGTATTTTTTGGACATCATAATTAATAGCGCTGATGATTTATTAATAATAAAACCGATGGACAGAAATAATTTTGAACTGGCCGAATAGCTGCAAAGAACACTTCTGCATAATGTATAACAAAATGGTGAGCGGTCAAAGTAAATGCAACCTTTGACAGAGTAAATATAGTGGGGTTTCATTGAGTCTGTCAAAATACTGGGAATAACAGGTATAGTACCTGTTAAAAATAGCCGATTCAGATTATATGG
>NZ_JAPDHR010000029.1:0-1099 GCF_030063005.1 Dehalobacter sp. | reverse complement strand
TACCACCCGTTCCCATCCCGAACACGGAAGTTAAGACCTCCTGGGGCGACGATACTGCAAGGGAAAATAGCACGTTGCCAGGTAATTAAGAACAGAGCATCTATTTTGGTGCTCTGTTTCTTATTTGGTTTCCATGCGATTGGTGGACAATAGGGGTATTCTTAATTAAGAACGGATAGTGACTGAGGTGCCAGTGGGGATAATTCTAGCGAGCTCTAAGACATCTTTATTAAGCATGCGGATACAGCCTTTAGAAACTTGTCTGCCAATTGACTGAGGATTATTTGTACCATGGATTCCATATCCAGGGATGCTGAGTCCAAGCCACATCACACCAAATACGCCTCCGGGATTTGGTACTTTACTAATGATTTCATAAGATCCGATTGGAGTAGGTGTCGCTGTTTTTCCGATGCCAATCGGATAGTTCCTGATAATTTGACTGTCTTTGGACACATAAAGCTGACGTTTATTTAAAGAAAGCATAATCGAATACATGTTAATCACCTCAGTTTATACTATTTGCCAGGTCTTTGTTTGGTTAAAAATTTAATAAAATATATGGACTAATTTCAAAAAAAGCAGTATGGAATATAATGGTAATACAAAATCTAAATCTACTTTGTTTAAAAAATTTATACGAGGAGGTAACAAAAAATGCACCTTTTTGGAAAAGGCTTTTATTCGTATGCATGTACGTGTTATTATCCAGTGATTTGCTTTCCGACTATGCCCTGCTGTAATGTTCCTTATCAGCAAAAGACAGTACAATACCGACAAACAGAGCAATATCAACAGACCCGATTTACTGGTGGCAAAGGTTAATTAAGAAATGAGGACAGAGCATCAATGGGTGCTCTGTTTCTTATGTGCAGAGGGGGTTTTATATGCACAATTGGATGGAGAAAAATGAAGATCGTCCATCACATGAAGATCATCTATCCACTTGACAAATCATTCTGAATACATTAGTATCCTGACTTTTACAGCAAAAAGCAAGAAAAAAGACCGTAATCCCTTGGTATCGGTGAGATTGCGGTCTTTCTGTTTTTTCATAAATATGTAGGGTAAAACCTCATTTTTTGGCTTGTGCCAAAAT
>NZ_JAPDHR010000028.1:0-71806 GCF_030063005.1 Dehalobacter sp. | reverse complement strand
CTCCATATAATCTGAATCGGCTATTTTTAACAGGTACTATACCTGTTATTCCCAGTATTTTGACAGACTCAATGAAACCCCACTATATTTACTCTGTCAAAGGTTGCATTTACTTTGACCGCTCACCCAAAAAACAAAAAACAAATCACATTGGTACATTTCAACTTTTAGCAATCAATTCGATTTTACGTACACCATCCAGCTCACCCAGATTTGACACCAGGCTTTCCACAGTTTCTTCCATTTTTTCTGTTTCGATCGAAAGGGAGACATTGGCAATCCCCTGCAGCGGGATTCCCTGATTGATGGTAATGATATTTCCGGAGACTGAAGCGACATAGTTTAAAACATTTGACAAAATCCCTGCTTTGTCCATTAGCAGCAAAGACAGCGTAATCATCTTCTCTTTACTTGCTTCATAAAACGGAAAAACTCCGTCTTTATATTTATAAAATGCGCTCCGGCTTATTTCGACCCTCTCACAGGCTTCATTCACAGTCAGTACATCAAATTTCGCCAAAAGTTCTTTAGCCTGAGCTGTTTTCGTAATCGCCTCAGGAAGAATCTCCTTGCTTACCAACAGAAAATCTTTTTTCTGTTTGCTCACACAATTCAGCTCCCAACTTTTTTAGCATGCTTTTTCATCTATTATAATCATTTTTTGACGGTTTTGACAACCAGATTAGTTAAAGAAAGGGAAAGCCTAATGTGTGAGGCTTTCCCTTTCTTTCAAAAAAACGAAGATAAAATCTGTTCATGCTCCTCTAAATAATGATGCAGATCAGACCGCCGTGTCCTTCATTCACGATACGCTGCAGCGTATCCTGCAGTTTGATCTGGACATTGTCCGGCATCTTGTAAAGCTTGTTCTGAATTCCTTCCCTAACCAAGTCATGCAGGGACTTACCGAAAATATTGGACCCCCATAATTTCTTCGGATCAGATTCAAATTCTTCCAGAAGATACTTGACCAGTTCTTCGGCCTGCTTTTCTGTCCCGATCAGCGGCGTTATTTCCGTCGTGACATCCGCCCTCAGAATATGCAGGGACGGTGCGCTTGCTTTAAGCTTGATTCCGAAATGACCTCCGGATTTTACCAGTTCTGGCTCTTCCAGAAACATTTCATCCAGTTGCGGCGTGACAACACCATAGCCGTTTGTTTTGACTTCTTCAAAAGCTTTCGAGAGTTTATCCCATTCTTTTTTGGCTTTGCTATAATCCAAAATCATTCTTAAAAGGGTATGATCGCCTTCAATATTAATTCCCGTCAGCTGTTCCAGGACTTGTTTAAACAGATCTTTTTCGGTGGTGATCTCGATTTCGGCATGGCCAGTTCCGAGATCGGTCTCTTTCAGAATAATGTCTTTGGAATGCGGACATTCAGACAATATCTCCAGGGCATGATCGATATCCCTGATCCGCTTGATATCCCCAACCGATTTTTGAATGACGTTCTCAAACTCGGCCCGGATCGGATGGGAAAGGTCCAGTTCTTCAACCCATTTGGGGAGCTCAATATTGACTTCGGCAACAGGGAACTCATACAGAATTTCCTCAAGGATCTGAGAAATGTCATTTAAGTTCATTTCCATGCAGTCTACCGGAATGACCGGCACCTGGTATTCCTGCTCCAGGCCGCGGCATAGCTCCATGGTGCTTTCCGCGTAGGGTTTGGTCGTATTCAGCAGCAGAATAAATGGTTTGCCTATTTCCTTCAGTTCGGAAACGACCCGCTGCTCCGCCTCAAGATAGTTTTCTCTCGGAATTTCGGATATAGATCCGTCTGTCGTGATGGCAATACCCAAGGTAGAATGGTCAGTAATCACTTTGCGGGTACCTATTTCAGCCGCTTCCTCGAAAGGAATCGGTTCGTCATTCCAGGGGGTATGAACCATTCGTGGTTCATCTTCTTCCCCCTCATAACCAAGTGCACCACTCACAGCGTATCCGACACAATCCACCATTCTGACATTCATGTGAATCGTATCCTTCAAAACAACTTCAACCGCCTCAGAAGGAATAAACTTGGGCTCCGTCGTTGTGATTCGGCGGCCCGCGCCGCTTTGCGGAAGCTCATCCCGTGCTCTTTCCCGCTCAAATACATTGACTATGTTCGGCAAGACCAGGAGTTCCATAAAACGTTTAATAAATGTAGATTTTCCAGTCCTGACGGGACCGACAACACCGAAATAAATATCCCCTCCTGTCCTTTCAGCAATATCGCTGAAAATATCATAGTTTTGCATAGATCTTTTCCCTCCCTTTTAGTATGCTGTCCTTCCAGCAAGGACCTGAAATCTACTTTTTTTGCTTGTTTTGTCTTCTCACACTTAACAACAGGACTAGCACCTCAAGCATTATATTTATATTGAAGAAATGACGAATTTATGTCTAAATTATTTATCCATTTTTTCTGAGGACTCAAGAATATCTTCCGCTATTTGCAATACATATAGGCAAGAACACAGTATCCACAACAAAACGGAGGTGCGCTGAATATGATCTCGTCACTGTTAATCATTATTGGAACCATCATCATGCTTATGCTCGGGATCTTTTTCCTGGTATTATGTATCAAACTCGGATTTCTTTGTCACAAGGCATTGGAAATATATATTGTGAAGAACAGCCGGGAGGATGAACCGCATCAGATCTCAGGGCGCGTCAAAGCAAACTAAATTAAACTAAAAGAAGTAAGCAAAGCAAAAGGCTGCTAACAAATTTGTCAGCAGCCTAGTACCTTGTCAACTCTAAAATGCATGCTAAGCTTATCTCAGGACTATATCCCAAGACTTAACGCCCTAATATCCCCATATCCTCTGTTTCATGTTTTTTACCTCGCATCATGAGGTTCTCAAGTGCTTCGCTCGGACTAAGTCCTTCAAATAGTACTTTGTAGGCCTGTTCGGTGATCGGCATAGAAATACCATATTTTTTACTCAGCTCAAAGGCGACTTTTGTCGCGCGAACGCCTTCCACGACCATGCCGACTTCCCTCAGGACTTCATCTAGCGGCTTACCGGCGCCCAGTGCCCTTCCTGCCCGCAGGTTCCGGCTGTGCAGGCTTGTGCAAGTCACAATAAGATCCCCTATTCCGGCCAGACCGTAAAAAGTCTCAGGCTGACCGCCCATAGCCACCCCGAGTCGGGTCATCTCAGCCAGGCCCCTGGTCATTAAGGCTGCTTTGGTATTGTCTTTCGGGTTCATCCCATCCAGGATACCGGTACAGAGTGCAACAATATTTTTGAGCGACCCGCCCATCTCAACGCCGATCATGTCAAGATTTGTGTACACTCTGAATTTCGAAGTCATGATCAGATCCTGAACGGCTTCGGCCACTTTGATATCCTTGGCGGCAACGGCGACGGCTGTAACAACATCTCTGCCGACTTCCTCCGCATGACTCGGGCCGGATAAGACCGCAATCGGATGACCCGGCAGTTCTTCCTCAAGTACCTGGGAAAGCCTTAACCCTGTGTTCTCTTCGAGTCCTTTGGCCGTATTGATCATGATGCAGCCAGGTCTTAAGTATGGCTTGATCAGACGTGCGCTTTCTCTGACCGCGTGGGAAGGTACGCTGACGAAAACGGCTTCAGCATCAATCTCTTTTAAGTCCGTCGTCGGGGTAATCTCGTCCGGCAGAAAGCATCCCGGAAGATACTGAATATTTTCCTTTTTTCGTTTCATCAGCTCTATCTCATCTGAAAAAATCCCGATAAGGGAGACCTTATGTCCTGCCCTGACCAGCAGAAGAGAAATTGCTGTTCCCCAGCTCCCTGAACCAAACACTGCAATTTTTTTCACTTTGTTTTCACTCCCCTTTATTTTTACCAAACTTAGCTTCAGTCCCGTTAAGGATTCTTTTAATATTGGACTGATGCAGGAAAATCACTGTTGAGGCGCCTACCAAGGCCAGTACTTTATACTCGAGCGGCTCCTGAAAAACAAAAGCCATGATAATCACGGTAACTGCGGCTAGAATTGATCCCAACGAAACGTACCTGCTTACGAGCACAACCAGAATAAAAACCACCAGGGCAACAATTGTTACCTTGGGCACCAGAACAACAATGACACCCAAACCGCAGGCAGCACCTTTACCGGTTCGTTTAAAGCCAAAATACGGATTAAAGCTATGTCCGAGCATCGCAAGCAGACCACCGGCAATGCCACCCCAGGGGCCGAAGACCAGCCAGCAAAGGTAAGCTGCAAGGACGCCTTTAAGCGCATCCGCAGCCAGTACGCCGATTCCCCACAATGGACCCAGAACACGGAAGGTGTTTGTAGCTCCCATATTGCCACTTCCATGCTTCCGAACATCTATATTTTTGATCTTGCCTGCCAGAAAAGCAGATGGTAGTGCTCCCAGAAGATAAGCAAGCAAAAAAATCAGATACGCAAACATAATGAAACTTTCTCCTTCATTTCTCTTACTTGCAGATTATTGTTTTTCTTCGTCTCTTTTTCGCATGATCATTCTGATTGGCGAACCTTCAAAGCCAAAGTTCTTACGCAGCTGATTTTCCAGATAGCGCTTATACGAAAAGTGAACAAGCTCCGGATCATTCACAAAGAATATAAAGGTCGGGGGCTGAACACTGCTTTGTGTTGCATATAAAATCTTTAACCGTACGCCTTTATCCGATGGCGGCGGATTCAGATGCACCCATTCCCGTAGCAGGTTGTTTAAGGTGCTGGTCGAGATACGTCTGCTGGTCTGCTCCGCAACAAATTCCACCAGATCCATAATTTTATTGATTCTTTGGCCTGTCTTGGCCGAAACGAATTGCGTGGGTGCATAAAGGACAAAAGCCAGTTCTTCCCGGATATCTTTTTCATATTTATTGATGGTTTTCTCATCTTTGATCACTAGATCCCATTTATTGATCACAAGAATGAGACCTTTTCCTGCTTCATGTGCATAGCCGACAATTTTCTTGTCCTGGTCTGTTACGCCTTCGATGGCATTAATCACCATCAGTACGACATCCGACCTGTCCACCGCCCGGAAAGAACGCACTACACTGTAGTTTTCCGTGACTTCGGAGATTTTTTTCTTGCGCCTGATGCCGGCCGTATCGATCAATACATAATTTCTGTCTTCATACGTAAACGGGGTATCGATCGCATCCCTGGTCGTTCCGGGTATGTCACTGACAATGACCCGTTCCTCCCCGAGCAGCATATTGACAATGGATGATTTGCCGACATTCGGTCTGCCAATCACGGCGATTTTAATCACATCTGGGTCATAGTCGGCCGCGGCATCTTCCGGCAGGGCCGAAACAAGCGTATCGAGAAGATCCCCGGTATTCATGCCGTGAACGGCCGAGACCGGAATCGGATCACCGAAACCCAGCGGCAGAAATTCATGGGCCTCTGCCTCAAACCGGGTAAATTTTTCTACTTTATTCGCAACCAGCAATACCGGTTTGCTCGATTTCCGCAGGTATCTGGCGATCTGCTGATCATCCGGCGTAATCCCGGATTTGGCATCGACAAGAAACATGATGACATCAGCTTCATCGACTGCGATTTCGGCCTGCTGTTTCATCTTCGATGAAAGCGGTGTCGTTTCATCTTTAAATTCTATACCGCCGGTATCAATCAGCGTAAATTTTCTGCCAAGCCATTCAGCATCAAAATATAACCGGTCCCTTGTTACCCCGGGGGTATTTTCAACGATGGCCACCAAGCCGCCGACGATTCTGTTAAATAGCGTCGATTTCCCGACATTCGGACGCCCGACAATTGCTACCACAGGTTTACTCATTTTCCGAACCTCCAATCGTTATCCCAAAAAGTCCTTCTATAAAAGATTGACCATCATTCTCCACAACTACCGGTATGCCATTGACCTGTTCGGTCAACCACCGGACATCATATCCATCGAGGAATACTTCTTCACCGGCTCTCAGCATCACGCGCGACAGTAAGAAATACTCTCCCTGCAGGTCACCCAGTTGCAGTGCGATGTCCTGAGCCGTGAGCAACCCTGCTACGGTCACCGCAGGTCCAAAAAAACGGTTGCCAATCTCATGAACTGTAATATGTACACCCTGAACTGCAGGCAGCTCCGCGACCCTGGACCGGAAATATGCCGCTGCCGATGAACCAGTTACGAGATGTATCTTTCTTTCCGGAATCTGCCTCGGCAGGTCACAGAGACACATCCGGATTTCTTCCTGAAACTTTCGGGCCATGCCAATGCCGTTTTCCAGTTGCGGAAAGTCATCATATTCTGGATATGACGGAATATCTCTGCCGGCAAGGATATAAAATTCATCAGAAAAATAAACAAGGTTTAGGCCGGTCCGTTTTCGGTATTTCTGCTGCCATTCTATGCCGATATCCAGGACTTCCTTGGCCTCCTCCGGCGTTACAGTCCGAAGTTCAGGCAATCCATCCCTGTACTTTGTTAAGCCGACCGGAACAATCCCAATGGACTGAACCTGTGGGAAAAAGGCCGCAAGGTTCTCCACGGTTTCCTGCAAGATCTCCCGGTCATTGTAATCAGGAACCAGAACGATCTGCGTATGAAGAACAAGACCAGCTTCAGCAAGCCTTTTTATTTGCTCCGCCAGCTTCCCGGCCTGCCTGTTTCTCATCAGTTTCTCCCTGACGACGGGATTCCATGCATGAACGGAGATATACAAAGGACTTAGATGCATGTCGATGATTCTCTGAAAATCCTTCTCCTTCAGGTTGGACAGAGTGATATAGCTCCCCTGGTTCACCGACAACCGGTAATCGTCATCCAGATCGTACAGCGATGATCTCATCCCGGGAGGCATCTGCCGGACAAAGCAGAAAACACAGTTATTCCGACACTTCATTAGTCCGTCTCGGCCTACGCTGCTGACTTCGATACCAAGCAGTTCCTCCGGTTCCTTGATAATCTCCAGTTCCCAGATCTCATGATTCTTCTTCTGAATGATCAATGTAAATTCTTCTTCAGCGGTCCAATACTGCAAATCCAAAATATCCTGAACATTGTGCTGATCCACCTGGAGAATCTCATCTCCGGGTTCGATTTCCATCTCAGCAGCAATACTGTTTTTCATGACAGCAGATACCATCAACCCATTGGGCATCTTTTCCATCCTTTTCCAACGTAAAACGTTTTAGCACTTGGTTAACCTTTTTATTATACTATAATGGCTATTATAAAGGTACTAGTAAACCATTTTTCAAATAACTACCCAAATTGAAACATAAACAACCTTATGATTAGTCTGCTAGCTGCTTCGCAACAGCTTATCCTGTCGGAAGCGCGAAATATTCAACAAAATACCTATTTCAAACATGGTTACAAGCAGGGAGCTTCCTCCATAGGATACGAGAGGAAGCGTGATCCCCGTTACCGGAAAAAGACCGGTTACAACACAAAGATTAATCATGGTTTGGATGCCCAGGATCGTTGTGATCCCAAATCCGAGCATCCGTCCGAATCCATCCGGACATTGCCGGGATATGGCATAGCCGCGCCCAATGAGTACGATAAAACACAAAAGCATAAGCGAAGTCCCGAAGAAACCAAATTCTTGTCCGATCACGGCAAAAATAGTATCCGTATAATTTTCAGGCAAAAACCCGAGCCCTTCATTGCTTCTCCCGATACCTATCCCGAGCAGTCCACCCGACCCGAAGGCTATCTGGGCATTAATCTGCTGGTAGCCGAAGGTCGTTGCATATTCCCATGGATGCAGCCAGCCTAAAATTCTGTTCCACTGATACTCTTCACCTTTGACCAGGTAGAATCCCGGGATGCCAATTAGAGGTATCGCAGCCAGAAAATAACCTGTCGGAAGCTCGGTCATCAAAAGCATAAACCCTCCTGCTGCCAGGATGACAATCGCGGTTCCAAGGTCGGGCTGTTTATAAACCAGCAAGAAAATGACCGCGAGCACACCAATAGGCAGGAAGATATCCGTAAACTTCTTTATCGGATAGCGGTTAAGAATATAGGCGAAGAAAAAAACGATGGCCAGTTTCGCAATCTCCGATGGCTGTACGGACATCCCAAAAATATCCAGCCAGCGGGCCGATCCTTTCGTAGTAATAGACATATTGCTGAATTCGACCAACAGGAGCAGGATGACACTGACGAGAATACTCAGCCCGGAAATCTTCCGGAAAAACTTCAAAGGAATAAAAACCGCCGCCCCGGCTGCCACTATTCCAAGGCTTACCCAGCGCAGCTGCTTAAAAAATAAATAATAAGAATTATTGGTATTCTCATAGGAAAAAGAGGAGCTGGCACTTAAAACCATAATCAGACCAACTGCCAAAATGATGACTGCAGAAAATAACAGAATAAAGTCAGGTTTTTTTGTTTTTATCTTCTGAACAGCCATCTTTTGACCTCCTGTTGCATTAATTCCGTCTGAAGTGAAATGACTTCCTGCCAAATCAAAGCAAGAAGCCATTTGATGCATTAATTTTATTAAAGTGTGTCCACGTCTGTATCCGGAATATTTCCGATTTTCTCGCCTATCGTAACTTCAGGTATTTCCGGTTGGTTCTCCAAATCCTGACGGGCACTGGCCTCACTGGCTTCCGTAAGCAGTTCCCGGATACTCAAGCTTATTTTTTTATCTTCCGGTTTAAAATCGATGACTTTGGCTGTGATCTCCTGGCCAACCTGTACGATATCCTGTACTTTCATGACCCTGTGGTCGGCCAGCTGGGAAATATGCACCAGCGCATCGATCCCGTCCTCCAGTTCTACGAAAGCACCGAAAGGTGCGATTCTGACGACTTTGCCGTGTACGATGGATCCCACGGCATATTTTTCAGCAGCAGCAGACCACGGATTCGTTTTAAGCTGTTTTAACCCGAGGGAAATCCTGCCTTTTTGGGTATCAATCGCTAAGATCTGAACTTCAACTTCATCATCGACATTCACGATCTCCGACGGGTGTTTTACTCTGGAGAAAGCCATATCCGAGATGTGCAGCAGCCCGTCAATACCGCCAAGATCAACAAACGCACCAAAATCGGCCAGGCGGCGGACTGTTCCCTTCACGATATCGCCTTCTTTAAGCGTCTCCAGAAGCTTTTCTTTTTTACCTTCCTGCTCTTCAGCTAAAATAGCCTTTTGGGAAAGAACCAGTTTCTTCTTGTATTCATCGTACTCGATGACTCTTAAACGAAGTGTTTTCCCAATATATTTTTCAAGATTGTCTACGAAGCCGGTCTCAACCTGAGAAGCAGGCACAAAGCCTCTCATTCCGAGGTCGACCAGAAGTCCGCCTTTGACTGCTTCCGTAACGACTGCCTGAACTTCTTCTTTTGATTCGGCCAGATGGGCCAACTGTTCCTTCGCTTCAACCTCATTGGCCCGTTTACGGGATAAAACAGGGTAGCCTTCTTGGTTTTCAACACGCATGACCATCACGGAAATCGTGTCACCAATTTTAACGAGATCATTAATATTCGAAACCTTAGTAGCGGAAAGCTCCTCAAAAGGAATCATGCCCTCCGATTTCCACGCAATATCCACAAATACCTCATCGCCTGTTATTTTTACGACGGTCCCTTTGACAATCGCGCCCCGATAAAGTTTGGGCAGTCCCTTATCAAAATTTTCCATCATGTTCTCTTCATCACTAACTGTACTAACCGTCTTCACAACGCTTTCCTCAGCCTCTTGGATCTGTGTTTTTTCCATAAACTCCGACATTTTCTTGTAAACCTCCTCGATAATCCAATCCGGTGTGGAAGCTCCTGCTGTCAGGCCTGTAATTTTAGCATCCGTAAACCAGATCTCCAGTAATTCTTCAGCTGTTTCGATACAGTATGTTTTCGTTTTCCCACTGCAGATCGATCCCAGTTTTCGTGTGTTGGAACTGCTCAAGCCCCCCACGACAATCATCAGATCCACTTTTTCAGCCAATTCCCTGGCTGAGGCCTGACGTTCTTCAGTTGCCGCGCAGATCGTATTCTGGACGATCAGCTCCCCAGTATGTTTTTTCAATTCTTCAACAACCGTAAAAAAATGGCTTTTTTGCTGTGTTGTTTGGGCCAAGACTGTAATTCTCGGGTAGTACGGCAAATCTTCAGCCTCGGCCAGCGTCTCTATGGCGAGGGCATTACTTCCTGCCCATCCCAGGATCCCTTTAACTTCCGGATGGCTTTTGTCACCGACAACAATGACAAAACTGTTTGCTGATGAGCTTGCGGCCATTCTTTGCGCTTTTTGAACATAAGGACACGTTGCATCAATAATGGTAATTCCGCGTTCCTTTGCTTCCTCGTACGTTTCCGGGGGAACGCCATGCGACCTGATTACAAGCTGTTGACCCATTTTAGCCTCATCAACAGAGTGAATGACTTCCAATCCTTTCTCAGCCAAATAATCAACAACTTGCTGGTTATGAATGAGCGGTCCCAAAGATGCAGTCAACCCGGTGCCGGCAGCTTTTTCAGCCAATTCAATCGCCCGTTTAACTCCAAAACAGAAACCTGCTTTTGCCGCTCGCTGAATCGTCAACAAAACTGCCCTCCTTTTATGCCTATCACGTCTATTTCGCTGAGAAAAACAAAATTCCTTCTAATACTTTGTTAACCTTTTATGATTTTTACATTTCATTCACAACATCCATGATTTTATTGGCAAGCCATTCCCTGCTATTTTCAGTCTTTTCAGGGATTTCAAGGTTATCGGCATAAAATGGCTTACCGATAATTATCCCTATCTTGCCCCTTTTTTGGGTTAATAATCCTCTGGCTCCATATACCTTGACCGGCAGAATCGGGGCATGGCTTTTGTTTACAATCAAAACGATCCCTGCCATGGCTTCCTGAATGTTACCGGTTTTGGAGCGGGTACCTTCCGGAAATATCCCCAGAACTTTTCCTTCTTTTAACAGCCTGACCGATTTTCGGAATGCCCCGATATCGCCCTTCCCACGTTTAACCGGGAAAGTACCAAGTCCGTGCAGAATCTGCCCTAACAATGGTATCGAGAAAAGCTCCTCTTTCGCCATGAAATATACCTGTCTTGGCATCGAACAGCCAACAATAATCGGATCCCAGAGGCTTATATGATTGCAGGCTATAATCACAGGTCCTTCTGCAGGAAAATTTTCCAGGCCTGTTATCTTACATCCTTTGACCTTCAGAACAAGGGTCATGATTCCCTTCGCCAATGAATACAGCATCACTTTAACCCTCCCTGATAATTCTAATGATCTTGGCAACAACTTCATCAATCGTTAACCCTGTCGTATCGAGGATCACCGCATCCTTAGCTGGTTTCAGCGGTGCAAATTTTCTCTGGGAATCTACTACATCTCGTTTTTCAATATCCGAGCGTATTTCTTCCAAAGATACCATCTTACCCTCTTTGATATTCTCAAGGTATCTCCGACGTGCACGTTCAGAAGCCGAAGCCGTCAGAAAAATCTTAATTCCGGCATCCGGTAGGACGTATGTACCGATATCCCTGCCATCCATCACGATATTGCCCTTCAGTGCTTCCTGACGCTGTAGTTCAACCAGCCGGTTACGAACCCCGGGATAAGATGCAATCAGTGATACTGCCCTGCTTACCTCAACATCCCGGATTTTAGAGGTAACATCTTCCCCGTCGCAGAATACGGTTTGACGGTCATTATGGCTTAGTCTGATGTCAATGATCCGGGCTAGACCTGTTACTGCCTTTTCATCCTGAAGGGAAATTCCTGAAGCAAGGGCTTTATAAGCTACAGATCGATACATCGCACCTGTATCAAGATAATACAAGCCAAGTTTGTCGGCAACGATTCTCGCAATGGTACTTTTTCCTGCCCCGGCAGGACCGTCAATCGCCACCTGCAAATGATTTTCACGCAAATGTTCCAAAACAATGCTCCAATCGAAAAAATCTTAATCTTGCGCGCTGTTTCGAAGCTCGCATCTGCCAAAATTATACCACAGCAAAATGATCGCTTACAATTCACTTTACGGTTTAAGATACTGAGACCCCGATAACCGCCAGTAAGTTATTCAGCGCATGAAGCCCGATTGCCGGATAAATCGAATCATGTTTGGTATATAAAAAGCCAAGTCCGATTCCGAGAACCAGCTTCGGAATGAAGCCGGTCAAATCAAAATGCAGAGCGGAAAAAATGCAAGCACTGATTACAATCGCCGTCCATTTGCCGAAATAATTCCGCAAACAGCCGAGCAGTACTCCCCGGAACAGCGTTTCCTCAATAAAAGGAACAATAACGGCGATCAGAAAAATGTTCGCAATGAACATGGAAATTGTCGGGTCCTGCAGGAGCTTTACCAGTTCATTTTCTGCCGTCGTCTGGCCTGAATAATACAGAAGTACCATATAGATCATATTAATCAGCCAGACCAAAAAACAGATTTTGAATACATCAATAAGGGCGGAAGCAAAACTGGTCCTTCTCCAGCCCAGGTCATTCAGGGAAAGCCTATTTTTGAACATAATCAGCATAATCAAAAAAACAAACAGGGTATTCGAAGTAATCATGGAAAGATAATAGGCCGTTTTGATTTCAGGAAAGAACTGATAGATAGAATAACTGATGAATGGCATCAATAAAAAAACAACTGCCACACCGATCACAAAATAAGCTAAGGCCTTAAAATTCAACTTCATATTTCATCCCCTGCAATTACATAAATTATCCTAGATTATTTTTTTCAGATCTATACATAATAAATTCAAATGAATTACACAGAAATATATACAGCGGAAGGAGGCTGTTAGGATGCTTTATTCCAAAAAATCGGATCATAGCTTGCTGTTCATGGGTTCTGCCATGGTGGGGGGATTTTTGCTGGGTTGTACTTATAAAAGATATGGCAAAAAAATCGAAAAACACATTCAGAAGTTCTGGCAAAAAGATTCGAATGATGATATGTTCGCAGCACACGAAAGCGAAATCTGAATCAGCGATCATCGCCTCTTATCTTTATTCACTGACACTCTGCTCCTTAACCGGAGCCTTTTTATTCTATCAGAAAGAATACGTTCCTTTCTGATAGATCTAAGTGCAACTAAGGCTGTTGCCAAAAGGATTGGCCACAGCCAAGTCTTCTATATTTTCAGCTTCGTGGGGCAACCCTGTGTCCAAGGCCTACGGCTACTTCATCCAAATGCAGCAGCCCTACCCCAAAAAACACGGCCACGCTGAGATGATCACCGCGGTGGGCAATCCCAATTTTTCCTCCGATATTCAGCCCCGCTGCTTTCGGCATAATCTGGCTTAAAGCCTCACGTGTCGCGCCCGCGACGGCGCCTTCGTCGCCATGGGAATCGTGGATTACCCCTTCACGTTTCGAAGCAACAATCGCCCTTTCGACAAGCTTTTTAATTGAAGCAAGATAATCTCCGCCGTAATCTACGGCAACTGACTTGATGTTATCCGCTAAAAATTTCTGTTTAAGCGCACTTTCCTCTTCTCTGGTTTCACTCATTGCCATTCTTAAAGCAGCCAGAGCAACCGTCTTACTATCCGGCACCATAGTCAATCCTCCTTCTAGGCAAACGTTCTTCATGACGCTAACAAACAATTACACGCTAAAAAAAGAGGCGATGTCAGAAAAAAACAACACCTGCTTTCATTATCTTACATGAATTTCCGGAGATTAGCAAAGCTTATCTTGAGGGACTTACGACGAGCTTATCAGCTGGCCTCCGCAGATTTTAACTTCACATCAAAACTTTTGACATCCCCGTTAAGTTCAATCGAATATGTTTTACTATTCAGAATCACATTGACAGTGACCGGATAAGGAATGCTGGTTGCATCCAGAACAACGGTTCCCGGTTCAACTGTGATGCTTTTCCCATTTTCAATGGTTCCAATATCCTGGTCATTTTGTCTAACCATTACAACACTGTCAGGAGTTATCTCAAAGGAGAGACTAATGGAGCCGCTGTTTACATTTTCGCTGTATTTAAAGGCCGGGGCATCTATTTCTCCGGAAAATTTCAAATAGAACTCGACGGGGTCGGTAAATGCTTTCAGCTGATACAGCCCTAACAATACTGTACAAACTGCCATAATCCTGATGGCTGTTTTCTCAAATCCCTGAAACCTTGACACTTTTTGGCGCGGGAAAGAAAATCTCCTGGAGCGCATCTGACTCACCTCAGTAATATGTATGCGCCGTCAGGAATTTGCATACCGACATCATTCTGTAAGGCATCTATAAAACCTTATCTGGGGTAGGTCTGGGGGCCACAGTTCCGCTGTGAGCGGAGCACGATGCGGAGCGCGGCTTTTTGCGCCATGGAGGGCGCAATAGCCGAAAAGTGGTATTGTGGCCCCCAGACCTACCTAAGAGTGGTATAGCCGTCCGCCATAATCTTGTCGCTCCTGGCTTCTATGGCTCATTCGCCATTAGCTCATCCTGGCCGTCGCTTTTCCGGCTTTGTAGCCGGTTGAGAAAGCTGCCTGAAGGTTGTAGCCGCCTGTTACGCCGTCGATATCGATCACTTCCCCAGAAAAATACAACCCTTTAACCAGACGGGATTCCATTGTGGTTGGATTAATTTGCTTGGCGTCAACGCCCCCGGAGGTAACAATTGCTGTCGCCATACCGAGCGTCGCCGTTATATGAAGTACCAGCTCCTGAAATAACCGGCAGAGTCTTTTCCTTTCTTCTTTAGTAACTTTATTAACAACCTTCTCTGGGTCAATCTCCGATAAAGCGACCATCACAGGAATCATACTCTGCGGGAGAAGATCGTCCAGGGTGTTCTTAAACTGCTTGTTGCCATACTTCAGAAAATCCCTCTGCAGCCTTAAATCTATCTGCTCAGAAGTAAGGGCGGGCTTTAGGTTTATTTTCAACTCAACCTTCTGTTTTTGGTCCAAAGCCTTGGAAGCAATCCTGCTTAAGGTTAGAATAATCGGACCGGATAAACCAAAATGCGTAAACAGCATCTCCCCAAATTCTTCTCCCTTCTTTTTCCCGTCGATCCAGATTGAGGCAGCCGTGTTCTTCAGCGTCAATCCTTGAAGCTCTTTCGGCCATTTTTCAAGGGTTTTGAGCGGAACAAGCGCAGGCAACGGCTTAATGATCCGATGTCCTGCTTTTTCAGCCAGCGTATATCCGTCCCCGGTAGATCCTGTTCCAGGGTAGGATGCTCCTCCCGTGGCAACGATCACAGCATCTGCCGGAAGCACTTCATCGGAGACAGCCAGCTGAACACCGGTTACTTTCCCATCTTCGATCATGACTTTTTTGACAGCCTGGTTAAGCCTGATTTTTACGCATGTTCGTTCCAGATACTTCTTTAATGCCTTAACGATTACCTCCGAATCGTCGGCTGTCGGAAACACTCTTCCACCTCTTTCTACTTTTGTTTCGACACCATAGTCTTGAAAAAAATGAATCAACGCCTCATTGCCGAACTCTTTTAAGGAAGCGTATAGAAATTTTCCGTTTCCGGGATAAAAACTTACAAAATTACTGATATCCCCCGCATTGGTAAGATTGCACCGACCTTTACCGGAGATCGCAATCTTACTGCCGAGTCTCGTCATTTTTTCAAGGAGTACCACCTCGGCTCCAACAAAAGCAGCCTGGCCCGCTGCCATCATGCCTGCAGCCCCACCGCCTATTACAACAACCTTTTTAACCATAATCCATCCTCCCTGCTTTCCAATATGTTGATCGAAAACCAACAAAACTTTCTAAAATAACTTTAGAGATTAGTCTCCGTAATATTTAGACAACTTCAAATGGAGTAGGATGCATAGCGTGGCTGTTTACCTACCTTCAATATTCGTGGAATGCGCTGCACAAGCAGCACATAAGCCTGAATCCGTATCAATGAAGATCTGTTTGCCGCACTCCCGGCAATAATAGGAATTCGCCTCTCCGACAATAACCTTACCGGCCAGAAACTTGAACGGAAACATCAGGTATGCAAAGCTCAGAGCCCGGGAACCGCAGATGTCCACACAGCGACCGCATTGAACGCACTGGAGCGGTTCATAAATCAAAAGCATTTTATTCTCTTTCTGTTTCAGTGTGAGCGCCTGCTGCGGACATATTTTGGTACAAACGCCGCAGCCGTTGCACTGGTCGGTATATCTGATTGCCTGAAAAGGCACCTTTTTATTTGGTTTCTGTTTCAGTGTCTCTGCCAGCCATTGACGGGTCCTCGGAATGGTATAGGATTCTTCTGCTTCGATAGCCGGAAACGCTGCCTTGATTCTATCTTTACCAAATTCACGCAACCTGTTTTTCAACCCTTTTTTCGATCGGCCACGAGCAAAACGTCCGGGACCGTAATCCGATTCTGCTGCGCCTTCTTCAGCAGGGAGAATCTCCAGCTTTAAGCCGGGATGATCCATCCATTGCTGGCTGACCTCCAGATAGAAGCGCTGGCTGACCGCTGCAGCCTGTTTATCCTGGCAATTGGAACAGTCCCCTGTAAGGATTCTGACCTGTTTAGATTCAGCCAAAAGCATTAAAACTGTCCAGGCATCCCTGTCCAGCATCCCGAGGCAGGCAATTTCATAACCGGCAGGCGCAGCCATTGGACAATTTAATACGCAATTTCCGTTTTCCAAAAGGTACTCTCCGAGGTTTTTCATGTCTCTGTCCACAAAACCGTCAGAGGGGCAAACGGCCATACAGACACCACATTCCGTACAGCTTTCTATCGAAATCTCTTTCTTATCACCGATGGACTTATGCGGACAGGCTTCAATACAAAGCCTGCATTCCCGGAGATAGGGCTTCTTCTTGTTCAGACAGTTGTCGGGATGATAAAGCATTTGATTGTATCTCTTCATGATTATTCGTATCCTTTGCGAAATTCATTTTCAATTCTTTCGAGATGACGAAGCATTCCGGCATGCGCTTCTTCAGGTAATTTTGCTTCGATTGCCTGATATATTTCCTCATGTTCCTGATAAAGAAGTTCCGACATGCCCTCTTTTTCAAAAGTATCTGCCCAATTCGTCTTCAATGTCTGGTGCATGATATCTGAAATCACATGGAGCATGCGGATCAGCATCTTATTCTTCGTTCCTTTAGCTATAGCATCGTGAAAATCCCGGTCACAGGGATAGCCCTGCCGGCCCGTATTCTGACCCTTTCTGATCTCAATAAGAGAACCCCTCATTGCGGAAAGATTCTGATATTCAGCCCTTTCCGCCGCCAGTGCGGCAGCCTGGGTCTCCAGGATTTTTCTTATCTCCATCAGTTCAAAAATGGTATCTTTCTCCAGAGAAAGTACCCATGGCAAAGGAGCAATAACAGACTCTATATTAACATGTTTGATATAGGTTCCTTCTCCACTTCGGATTTCCAGCAAACCTATAATTTCCAAAGCACTGAGCGCTTCCCGGACAGACGCCCTGCTGACCTGCAGCCTCTCCGCAAGATCCCGTTCGGAAGGAAGCTTATCACCTGCTTTGATTTGTCCTTCAGCAACCAGCGTACTGATTTGATCAACTATTTCTTCGTAGATTCTTTTCGTTTTTGCTGGTTTCAGATTCATGCTTTCTCCCCGCAATTATCAATATTTATTTCGCATTGATTACCTATTACTTACAAATGATATAAAATAATCACCGTATACTTACTGCTTCCTTCAAAGCATTGACTTCAGAAGTCGTTAACAGTCGGTATTCTCCTGCCGTCATTTTTGGATCCAGCTGGAGCGGGCCAAAACAGATTCTGCGCAAGCGAAAAACGGGGTATCCGACCTGCTCAAGCATTCTCCTGACCTGCCTGTTCTTTCCTTCGTGAATGGCAAGCTCAATTTCGGTCTGGTTGCCGCTTTTATCACGGGAAAGCTTCTTAATTTTCGCAGGAGAAGTCATACCATCCTCGAGGTGTACACCCGACTCAAGCGTCCTGATTGCCTGATCAGAAATATTACCGGCGACTGAGGCCCGGTATACTTTTTCCACGCCAAAACTTGGATGCGTCAGCCGAAATGTAAGTTCCCCGTCATTGGTCAGAAGCAGAAGTCCTGAAGTGTCATAATCCAGTCTGCCGACTGGATAGACTCTTTCTTTAATATTCTGGCCAAGTAAATCAATGACCGTTTTCCTTTGATGGGGATCCGTAACACTTGTAATAACACCCGCAGGTTTATAAAGCATGACGTAGACCAGGTCTTCGCTTGGTCCTGAAGAATACGTCTTAGCGTTGACTTCGATGACATCCTCAGGCGTTACCTTAAAACCCGGCTGCGTTACGGTCTGTCCATTCACTTTTACAAGTCCCTGACTGATTAGAATTTCGGCATGACGCCGAGAAGCGACGCCCAAACGAGCCATCGCTTTTTGCAAACGTTCAGATTGATCTCCGGAACAATCCATCAAAAAACCACCATTAACGAAACATCTCTCAATTGATTTTAGCAAAAAAACTGCAGAAAGCAAACCCTTAGCCAAAGACCCTGCTGACGATCCAGATTGAAGCAATCAGTCCGACTGCATCAGCGAGCAGTCCGACTTTTAAAGCATATCTGTGTTTTTTGATGCCGACTGAGCCAAAATAGACGGCAAGCACAAAAAAGGTGGTATCTGTGCTTCCTTGGAGCGTGGAAGCAAGCCGGCCGATAAACGAATCAGGTCCGTATTGATGGATCAGTTCAGTTGCAACCCCAAGGGCCCCTGAACCGCTCAGTGGCCGCATAACGGCCAAAGGAATAATGCCTAACAGGTCTGGATTCCAGTCCATAGCTAAAAAAAGAGGTCGAAGAAGGTTTATTAACAGATCCAGGGCGCCAGAATCCACAAACACTTTAATGGACACCAGCATTCCAATTAAAAACGGAATAATTTTTACGGCAGTTTTAAAGCCATTCTCCGCCCCCTCAACAAATGTCTCATATACAGGAACTTTATGGAGGTAACCATAAATCGGCACAAAAAATAAAATAAACGGAATAGCCCATCTGGCAAGCTCAGAGATGATGCTCATAATCCGTTCCTCTTTCTAAAAAGAACATCTGCAATGATGGCTGAGGCCATGGCACACCCTGTGGCAAAAACTGTCGTCCCAATAATCTCGACTGGATTGGCCGATCCGGCCTTCATTCTGACAGCAATGATTGTGGCCGGAATAATCGTAATACAGGACGTATTCAGCGCCAGAAACGTAATCATCGCGGGACTGGCTGTTTCCTGATCCGGGTTTTCTTTCTGTAACTCCTGCATGGCCTTCAGGCCAAACGGCGTAGCGGCATTACCCAGACCGAGGATATTCGCACAGAGATTCATGACAATTGGGCCGAAGGCAGGACTATCCGCCCTGAGCGACGGAAAAAGTTTTCTGACCACCGGGGCGCTTATTCTGGCCAGGTGCCGGATGAGTCCTGCTTTTTCAGCAATATGCATGATACCCAGCCACAGGCTCATGACACCCATTAACTGGATTGCCACTTCTACCCCGAGTTCAGAAGCCTGAAGGGCCGACGCAGTGACCTGATCGATATTTCCATTCAGGGCAGCGACAATAATGCCGCAGATCAGCATAACCAGCCAGATCAAATTGACCATAACAGAAACCCCCTGCTTAAAATGTATGTTTTCAGCAGGGGGAATAGAAGAATAGACAATTTCAAAAATATCTCGACGATATCAGGGACATGCTGTTTGCCGGCATATATACTTTATTAGCATCTTTCTTCATACCCGTCTTCACGGTGGAATCTCTTTCTATTGACCATATGGGACAATTTATCCATTAGATTAGGCATTTCGTCAATGATGCGTTCTGCAATCATATTTCCTTCGACCGGAAGCAGTCGGACCTGATTTTGGTTTACAACCAGAAAACCTACAGGTTTTACCGATACCCCACCGCCGCTTCCTCCACCAAAAGGCATCTTGGAAGCGTTTTCATTTTTTTTCTCCTCCTCTTTTTCTCCCTCAGCGGAAGAAAATTCGCTGCCGCCGGCTGCAAAACCGCAGGATACCCTGGAAACAGGTATAATCACAGAGCCACTTGGTGTTTCGACCGGGTCTCCAATCACTGTGTTTACATTTATCATTTTTTGGATACTATCCATCGCTGTCTGCATCAGATTTTCAATTGGATGTTCATCCATAATTCCTAGTCCTCCTGTTTTTTAAGATCATTAATAGGAATTTATAGCCTGTAAAAATAATATGGCTGCTTTTTAGATTTAATATGCAGCAAAGTCTAAATAAAAATATATTTTCGGTAAAATTCGGAATTACCCGGTATCTAAAGTCATCTTGCTTTAGCGAGATATACCTGTGCAGTCTTGCCGAGATAAACCCAAAGGCTGTCCAGCAGGCTCCCGTCAAGTAACCCGTCTCGGCAGCATCCCTGCCGCCAAGTTCAAGATCGGCCTGGAGGGAATGAACTGTCATTTTACGATAAAAAGAGCGGATTATTTTGGAAAAACTTTGTTGCAGCCGTCTGATACTTGCGGAGGAATAGCCATAATGACGAACAGCCTCCCGCAGAAAATGCTTTATCAACCGGTAACGTTTTCTGGTCGAGTCAGCATTATTTTTTGATTTTCTGTCCGGGCAGTCATTTTGCTGTATATTTTCTATGCTGTTCAACAGAAAATAAAGAAAGCCGGTCGAGACCATCTCTGCCGGAATGTTTATCTCCAGATTGGACCGGAACAATGCAGCTTGATAATGGATCTTCAACACACTGCTAAAATTTTTGAAAGTATAATCGATGAGCAGATTGATTTTTAACAGCGCTAAAACCAGCAGCCAAATCAAGCAGGCTGTGAGCAGCGCAAGAATCGTCATGACTTGCCTCCACTTAGAAATATTTCGTCCTCTCTATGGTATTCCCATTATTGTGCCGTTCTATGAAAATTTGCCATTTTACAAAATAATTGCCAGCTTGACATCTTTCTGATATAAAAGAATAAACAGATGTTTTTGAGAGGAACGATATAATGACACTATCCTTTACAGAACTCAGTTCCCACGTTGTTACCGTTTTATATATTATCAATATTTTACTGGCCTGTACCGTTATTTTTTTAGAAAGAAGAAATCCAACCTCCACCTTGGCCTGGATTCTTGTTTTATTTTTGTTCCCCGCCGGTGGAGCGATTCTATATTTTATGTTTTCTCAGAATCTGACGCGCAAAAAAATGTTCCAACTCGGAGCGGAGGAACATTTGAAATATGCTGCGCTTTTAAACAAAGAAATTGAAGATCTTCAGTCTGGAAGATTGACCTTTAATGACCCAGCAATGGAAAACTACAAAGATATGATTCTGCTACATCAGATTCAGAGCCAGGCACTCTTTTCCCAGGACAATAGCGTAGAAATATTTATAAACGGCAGAAAGAAATTCGAAGACCTTTTTCGCACGATCCTCGAAGCCAAAGACCATATTCACGTTCTGTATTTTATTATTAAAAGAGATTCGTTGGGGCTGCAATTAATCAAAATTCTGACCGAAAAAGCCAAAGAAGGCCTTGAAGTCAGGCTACTGGTTGATTCCTTCGGTAACAAACTGCGGAAGGATGATTTTCAGCCTCTGATTGATGCCGGCGGAAGTGTCGAAAAATTTTCCCCTTCATTTCTGAGTTATATTAACCTGAGGCTCAATTACAGAAACCACCGTAAACTAGTGATCATTGACGGTCAGATAGGTTATATCGGCGGCTTCAATGTCGGCAATGAATACATCAACCTGAAGAAAAAGATGGGTTATTGGCGTGATACTCACCTCAAAATAACAGGAACCGCTGTTCTCAGTATGCAGACAAGATTCCTGCTCGACTGGAAAGTTGCTTCAGGTGAAAAAATCAAGCATTCGGCAAAGTATTACCCTGAACCAGCAGTTGTCGGAACGAGCGGTATTCAGATCGTCTCCTCCGGCCCGGATTCTCCCCATGAAGAAATCAAGCAGGGTTATATCAAAATGATCAACTCTGCCAAGAAATCTATCTATATCCACACGCCTTATTTTGTGCCTGACTCCAGTATCCTCGAAGTTCTGAAAATTGCCGCGCTGTCCGGTGTCGATGTGAAAATAATGATCCCGAACAAACCGGATCATATTTTTGTCTACTGGGCAACGTATTCCTTTGTCGGGGAACTGATCAAAGCCGGGGCCAAGATCTATATCTACAATAACGGTTTTCTGCACTCGAAAACCATCGTGGTCGATAAAAAAATAGCTTCTGTCGGTACGGCGAATTTTGACATCAGAAGCTTCCGACTGAATTTTGAAGTCAATGCATTTATTTATGATGTCGGCATTTCGGAAAATCTCTGCAAAATTTATAATGAAGATCTGCTTTTATGTACCGAACTGACGCCCGAAAAATATGCGAAGCGTTCCAGTCTGATTAAGTTTAAAGAGTCCATTTCGCGACTTCTGGCACCGGTACTATAGCGAAGTATAAAGATTTGTTCTTACCAGGATGCTCTTACAGATAATTCTCAATTGAGAAGTTCTAACCGGTTCTAGAAAGTAGAAAGCCGACTGAACTATACAAGGTCAGCCAGTTTGGCATCCGTCAGTTTGACGAGTTCCGCCGTATCAAGTTTCACTTGCATCCCGATTTTTCCCGCACTGATAATGATGTAATCATATTCCGAGGCCATCTCCTCAAGATAGGTCGGAAAATCCTTCTTCATCCCGATAGGGGAACAGCCGCCGTGAATATAGCCCGTGAGCGGCAAAAGTTCTTTAGATTTAAGCATCTCAATATTTTTGTCCCCGGCTGCCTCGGCAGCTTTTTTTAAATTCAGCTCGCAATTTCCAGGGATAATGAAAACATTGGTCCCTGTTGTTTTTCCGGTTGTAACAAGCGTTTTAAATACCCGTTCCGGGTCAAATCCCATCTTCCGGGCTACGGATACAGCGTCTATCAGTCCGTCTTCCACTTCATATTCATAGACTTCATGCCGGATCTCTTTTGATTGAAGGATCCTTACGACGTTTGTTTTTTGATTTACTGCCATTATTCCTCATCCATGCCTTATGACATCATAATTTCTTTACGTTAATGATCATTGATCATGTTCGATCTTTGCCAGACATTTTTCGCAATAACCATAAAACTTAACACGGTGGTTAATCACTTTGAATTTATTCTTCTTCATAATGTTTTCTTCAATTGTTCCCAGCAAATCTTCCTCGACTTCTTTAATGGCTCCGCACTCCAGACAAATCAAATGGTGGTGCCGGTGTTCCTCGTCATCTTTCACGATATCGTACCTGCGGAATCCATCTTCAAAATCAACACCGTAAATCAGCCCCATCGCTTCCAACAGCGATAGCGTCCTGTAGACGGTAGCAACACCAATTTCGGGAAATCTATTACGGACAAGCTCGAAAATCTCCTGACTGTTCAGGTGCTTTCCCTGGTTTTCCGTTACTACCTCAAAAACATACTGTCTTTGGCTGGTAAATTTATAGCCTTTTTCCTTTAAGAGCTGATTTAACTCTTTGACTGTCATAAGAAAACACCCCGTTCTCTTTGTTCTATTCAGATTTTACCATATCTTTCATCAAAAACAACCGTACCGTCGGGCTTTTGTTCAGCAGGGCTTATTTCTGTCCCAAAAACAGAAAAACCGGTCAAACCGGTTAGTTAACATTCTGAATCTGGTGGGTTGATTTCATTCTTCGTCGATTATGGTGATTATTATTAGTGATTATTATTAGATTCTTATATATTTTATTAATTCGATTCTATTTAATTCGATTTTATTGAATACTTTATAGTTATAAGTATAAATTTTTTTAATGTATTCGCGTTAAGCAGATTTTTGAACCAGATGCAGATACAGCTTCAGATAGGCAAAGCAATATACTCTCGTGGTGTATTCGGTCAGCGCCAGGCTTTTATCTGCGATTGTGGTTACCCAGGCTTCATAACTTCTTGGTAGTCCGACTGGGAACATATGATTGGAAATGATATCCCGTTCTTTTTTGTTCAGTTCAAAGTATTTCTGCGCATTTTTCACCGCGATCTTCGGATGATTGCGTGAATGCCGGTAGCTTTCTGCGAGCAGGTTCTTGTCTTCTCTTTTTTTAAACTTGTATAAGTAGAAGTCGTGAAGAAGTGCCCCTCTGATCGTCGAAATGACATCGAGTCTGAACTTCATGGCAATCTTATAAGACAGGTAAGCAACGTCCAGAGAATGCTCAAAGACTGAGCCATGGTGATGCGGGATCACTTTCATTTTCTGGTATTCATTGTGCTCGATAATAGGTCTGGCTACTGCAAGAAAATAATCATCATACTTTAATAATAATTTTTCCATGATTGCTCCTAACTTTATTAACTAGAACTTATTATATTAGAAACAAACCATGATTTCAATGGTCTTTTGTTACAATTTAATAGTACTTTCGTTACATTTTCGTAAACGTTTTGTCAAAATTGTAATTTCTTTATTATTATTTGGCATAACGCAATACTATTTTTAAGTAATTACGATTAAACAGCTAAATAGCACCATAATTTTGGGTGTTCTATTTTCTGATATAAATCACACCGATTGTCTTCTGGCCGCAGTGACTGGAAATCACGCAGCCTGCATTGGTAATCAGAATTTCTTTATACGGATAAATATCCTGCAACGCGCACTTCAAGTAGACGGCTTCCTCTTCACTTCCCAGGGAGTGGGTGATGAAGATTTGTTTTGAATCTACAGAATCCCGCCTGGCATTCTCAATCAATTTATCCAAGGCCTTTTTCTTTTCTCCGCGCACTTTATCAACGACAAGCATTTTCCCATTTTCTACACCGATGGTCGGCCGGATTTTCAAGACGCTACCCATTAGGTTCTGCAGAATATTGCACCTGCCACCTTTATAAAGATATTCCAGCGTATCGATCACAAAGCTCACATGGACCTTGGCAACCGAATCCCGGATCTTTGCTGAAATTTCTTCCGCCTGGAGCCCCTGTCGGGCATATTCGGCAGATGTAATCACCAAAGCTCCTATGCCTGTAGACAGGTTTTGGGAATCGATTACCCAGATTCTTCCCTGTGGAAATTCCGAGGCAGCAAGGGCGGCATTTTGGTAAGATGAGGACATCTGAGAAGAAATGGTGATCACAATAATGTCCTGCCCTTGATCAAAATATTCCCGAAAGCATTCTGCATACGCATACGGTGAAGGAGCTGCCGTCTTCGGAAGCAACTTTTTTTCTTCCACAAGCTGAAAAAGCCTTGCCGGAATTAAGTCTATGCCATCCCGGTAGGTTTCTTCTCCAAAATCAACATGCAGCGGAACAACATCAATATCATATTTTTGAAGCAATTCTGCTGAAAGGTCATTGGTACTGTCGGTTATAATCTTAACCTTCCGCATTCACACCACTCCTAAACATTAATAACCCGGCTTTTTATACAACAGACTTTCTTTGGCCAGGATGTCGGTATTATAAACCTCTTCGGTCCACTTTTCCTTGGCTACTTCTTCAAAAGAAACCGAAATATTCTTATCGGGAATTCCCATTATTTCCGTCATCGCCTCGGCCATTTTATCGGCTAAGGCTATTTTTTGTTCTTCACTTCGTCCGGGCCATAATTTAACGATGATATGCGGCATGATAAACTCCCCCTTTGAAATAAATTGAATGATGATTATCTATCACACTCTAAGTTATAACACAAATCTTAAAACTCGCATAGAATATTTGTTATTCCTGGTCATCTTGCGTATTCATTGAATTCAGAAGGCCTTCCGCCTTTTCCTTCAGATTTCCCGGGATATAGATTTCCACACCGAAATTGGTCATCCCCATATAGATTCGAAGATAATCCCCAGCTTCATTGTACCTTTTATAGCAGGGAATCTCTTCAGAATCAAGGATCGATTCAATAATATCCGCCTCAATTTCATTCGCGGCTTCAGTGATTAATATCCATTCTTCAAGTTCAGCGTTACGATCTTGTTCAGTGGGTTCCTTCATTCGTATCCTCCTTTTCCGCGCCAAATTCATATCGGTATATTTTCCGTTATGATTTAATCTATAACATAATCGAATTGAATCATCGGGTTTTGTAATCAGATCATAGTATCCATCTTATCTTTTAATAATCTCAAACGGTAGCCATTCATAGCCGTATCGCCTAGTTCCCCAAGCAACCGGTAATTCGCTACTGCACCGACAAAAGCTCCGATGACAGGTACCAGCTGCAAAAGTTTGGCGAGATCAATATAATCTCTGTATTCCTGCTGAAAAGTGCGCCAATCAACTGTTTCCATTGAAATCGGATGCCTGTAAATGTATTCATCCCAGTCCAAAATTCTTTGAAAGACCTGCATCCGTTTCTCTCTGCTGGAAAAAGCCAGCTGAAACAGGTGAAGGATATATAGTCTTTCCCTTAAATCTTTGATATCAAATCCATAAATGCTTGCCATCTCAAATAAGAACTTAATCTTGATGCTTAAGAGCAGAGGAAAATCTGCAAATCCAAGCAAGATGCCGCCTGCTCCTGTACCCGCCCCTTCCAGACTGGCCGTTTTTTTGTAGACGCTGATTTTAGCCAAAGCAAGTCTGTCCCGTTCCTTCAGGTCAATATTTTTAAGCGGTTCCCTTGTCGTAAATTCGGATCCTGTCAAAACAGCCCCCACCATATTTTTGATCGCAGCTGTTATGATTTCATGAGCTTTATCCGGAATCAGCCTGTTCGTTCTGTTCTGAATATTTTTTGCTACCCTGTCGGTCAGCGATGCGTTCCTGGTCATTTTTCTCTGCCATTTTTTCAGTTCTGCGAGCGCCTTCACATCATATGCTTCCACCGATGTATCTCCTTCGTCGCTTATCATAAGACTATTTTACACGATTGCCGGGTCATTGGATATTTTTATTTCAACTGCTAAAGATAATACCGTAAGATTCAAAGATTATTCACTTTCAGGAGGATAAACCGATGGAAAATTATCCGACAGATTTCCGAAGAGTGCCTCAGTCTTACTGGATGGCTTCGACACCCCGGACCGAGTATCCGGCTCTAATTGAGGATGTTGAAGCAGATATTGCAGTCATTGGCGGCGGAATCGTAGGGATTACTTCTGCTTTTCTTTTAAAAAAGGAAGGCTATAAGGTGGTTGTCCTTGAGGCCGACCGCATTCTTCAGGGGACTACAGGTCATACGACCGCCAAGATTACTTCACAGCATTCCTTAATCTATGCTAAGCTGCAGAAAAAGTTTGGGGAAGAAAAAACCCGGCAGTATGCGCAAGCCAATGAAATTGCCCTACAGTTGATTGCCGAACTGATTCAGGATAACAACATAGACTGCGATTTTATGCGGCAAAGCGCCTATGTCTTTACGCAGCAGGATCGGTATGTTCCGGAAATTATGGAAGAAGCGAAAATTGCTGATCTTTTCGGCATCAAGGCTTCTTTCCTGTCAGAGATCCCTCTTCCGCTCCCGATTAAAGGCGCTGTATGTTTTGATGACCAGGCTCAGTTTAATCCGCGAAAATATTTGCTCGCACTCGCTAAGGAAATACCCGGAAACGGCAGTCATATTTTCGAACAAACCAAAGCTGTTGACATTCAGCAAGGCACACCTTGTTTGGTGCTTACCGATAACGGGGCAAGAATCGCTGCATCAAAGGTGATTATTGCGTCTCACTACCCTTTTTATGAAGCTATGGGTTTATTTTTCACGAGACTCTATCCCGAACGTTCTTATGCTTTAGGTGTCAGAATCAAAGGAGATTATCCCGGAGGCATGTATATTTCTGCTGAAGACCCGACCCGTTCCCTACGTTCTCAACACGACAAGGAAAACAATTTGGTAATTGTTGGCGGTGAACATCACAAGACGGGGCAGGGAGAAGATACCCGCAATCATTACCTAAAACTCAGAGATTTTGCCAGGCAGCTTTTTGAGGTTGAGCATATCCCTTACCGGTGGTCCACACAGGATTATACGACGATGGATGAAGTCCCTTATATCGGTAATCTCACGACCGATACGCCTGATGTCTACGTCGCTACAGGGTTTGGCAAATGGGGAATGACCACAGGTACGGCCGCCGCTCTTATTTTCCGGGACCTGATCCTGAACGGCTACAGCCCCTGGATGAATGTGTATTCCCCTTCCCGCTTTACGCCGGTCGCCTCAGCCAAAAACTTTGTCCAGGAAAACCTGAACGTCGCCAAACACCTGATTTCCGGCAAACTGTCATCCGTCCCGGGCATAGCGGAAATTCCCAGAGGCGGAGGCAAAATCATCGAACATGACGGCCAACGAGCAGGTGCTTATCGCGACCAGCAAGGGGCCCTGCATATTGTCGACACGACCTGCACCCATCTGGGATGTGAATTGCAGTGGAATTCAGCTGAAGCATCCTGGGACTGCCCCTGCCATGGATCCCGTTTTACCTACGAGGGTGAGATCATTGACAGTCCTGCGCAAAATAAATTAGAACACATTCAGGAGTGAGGGCAGCAATCCTCTACTCAAGGGTTTTGAATGGTTCAAAGTCATCAACTGATATCTTGCTGGTCAACCGAAGACATTCCTTGAAATATCTGGCCAACAATATTTTCATTCCCTGCAATCAGGGATATCCCTCTCTTTTTCTCAAGAAGCGCGACTTTCCCGCCTGCTTCCTCAACAAGCAGAATGCCCGCGGCAACATCCCAGGGACTTAGATTCAGTTCCCAATAGCCGTCAATGATTCCTGCGGCCACATTGGCAAGGTCATAGGCTGCGGAGCCGATTCTGCGCATCCCCCTCGATCTAGGCACAAAGTATGCAAAATAGTTCGTATTGTTGTCCGGATTTTCAGACTGGTCATATGGGAAACCAGTAGACAGCAGGCATTCCTTTAACCTGGATTTAGCGGCAACGCTTATTCTTTTGCCGTTCAGGCTGGCTCCCTGACCGACCACCGCTTCAAAAAGCAGATCCAGCATCGGCAAATAAACAACGCCCAGAACCGTTTTTTTCTTATATTGAAGTGCCACCGATACCGCAAAGACCGGCAGACCCTGCGCGTAATTCGTCGTTCCATCCAGCGGATCAATAATCCATAGATAATTCGAATCCTTGTTCTGATGCACCCCGGATTCCTCAGACAGAATACTGTGGCTGGGATATTTATCCTGAATCGCTTTCAGAAAATAATCTTCCGAAAGCTTGTCGACCTCCGTTACCAAATCTACTTCTGTCGACTTCGTTTCGATATAAAGATTCTCCTTGCGGAAGTTTTTTTTCTGAAGATTACCGACTTCTCTTACCCAGGTTTTAACATTACCCAAAATATTTTCAAAGTCTGACATATCTTTCCTCCTATGATGGTCGAATGACCGTGTTCATTCAGTGAGCAATGTTGGCTTGTTTAAATGGACATCGTCACTTTGTACATTGTTTTTACCCATCTCCTTGGCATTCAACAATAGCGTGTCAACACGCTGCACAAAACTGTCCCGTTCTTCTTCCTTGCGCCAAGAATCTACTCCGAAACTGCAGGTTAGATGGCCGGAAGTGAAATCATAGTCTGATATCCTCTTTCTTATTCTTTCTGTTATTTCCACAGCCTCACTCTTATGGGTATTCGGTAGCAGAATAACGAATTCCTCGCCTCCCCAGCGGGCGAAGATATCTGTTTCTCTTATCATTCCTCTGACCAGATCCGTGACCTCCGTCAGAACCTTATCCCCAGTTAAATGTCCAAAGCAATCGTTAATTTTCTTAAAATAGTCAATGTCGAAAATCATAAGTGAAACATCACAAGGATATCTTTTCGCATAGGAGATCCATTTATCAAGCTCATCATCAAATTTCAGCCTGTTATAGATCCCGGTTAACGGATCTCTAATGGACAGTTGGATCAGATCTCTGCCGTTTAGGAAATGGATTCTTTTAAAAAGGTGGGTCCTAAATGAAGCGCTACTGCTCAGGGCCGTCACTAATAAGATATAAAAAATTACCGCGGAAAAATCCGAAGCATCCATTTGCTCCAAGAAATAGATCGAAGCAGCAAAAAAAGTGACCGCAGTAAATACGGAGATCATGATCATATTGATCCAACGGTTCGGGACTAAACAAACCGCTAAAATAATCGCGATAATACCAAAGGCTTGAATAAAAAAACTCGGTGATTCATATTGGTAAAAGACAAAAATAAATACAACGGACGCCATTATTTCATAGAGCGTAACCCAAAAACACAACGTTGAATACTTTTTTATGGATTTCATCCTGAAAAAAAATATACCTATCAGGATCAAATAGACGGCTCTTACCAGAAATATCAATTGAAATGCTTTCGGGTTCCTTACAAAAAAGAAGTCCGGAATAACAAAGAGGAAATATAAGATTCCCAGAAGAAGCACGATTGGCCGGAGATATTTAAATAAAACAGTAAACTCGGACTGTTCGTACTCCTTCTCTAATTTTTTATCTTTAAATTCACCGAAACGGTTTATCATGTTCGTTTGGTTTACCTTCATTGTTTTCCCTCTTTTGTTCTCTACTGTCCGTAATTTTCCGAGATCCACTGCTGAAGCAAATTGGCCTGCCCGGGAGAAATCACTTTTTGTTTTCCAATACTGACTGCATAGCAGGCAATCTTGGCAGCCTCTTCGACAAGCTGCGCATTGGCCAGGGCTTTGTCGAGCGTCGGACCTACCGTCAACTGGCCGTGATTGCTCATCAGTACAGCATTTTGTATGCCAAGGGTCTGGATCGTAGCCTTAGCCAGCTCCTCGGAACCCATCGGGAAAAAAGGGGCCGTTTCAAGTTTTCCACCCAGCACAGCAGCCATTTCGGCCAAGACCAGCGGAAAAGGTTCCTCCACACAGGCCCAGGCTGTCGCAAAGCAGGAATGGGTATGACAAACACCGAGCACATCCGGTCTTTCCTGGTAGGCAAGACAATGCATCCCGCTTTCGATCGAAGGTTTTCGGCTGCCATCGATCACAATCTGCTGCGTATCCATCACAACTATATCTTCCGGTCTGACCACAGAGTAATCCATCCCGCTCGGGGTTATACATACATAGCCTGTTTTCGAGTCCCGCATGCTGAAATTTCCCATCGTCCGCATAATTAACCCGGACTGAAGGGTCTGTCTGGCAATATCAATGACCTGTTTCCTTTGTTCTTCCAAAAGCATGGTTCTTAATCCCCCAAGCTCAAACATTTTCAGCTATTTTATAAATTAATTCTTCCGTTTTCTCCCATCCCAGACAGGCGTCGGTAATGGATTTTCCATAGATATTCGTTCCGATCTCCTGCCTGCCTTCCACCAGATAGCTCTCAATCATCAGTCCTTTAATCATTTTATTCAACAGCGGGTCATACGTTCTGCTTGTCAGAACTTCCCGCGCGATCCGAGGCTGTTCATAGAAGCGTTTCATCGAATTGGCATGGTTGGTATCCACAATGATTGTTGGATTAGCCAGCTGGAGCCTTTCATATTCGTAGGCGGCATAGATTAAATCCTCATAGTGATAATTCGGGATATTTCTCCCGGAGGAATCCACAGCCCCTCTTAGGATAGCATGTGCAAGCGGATTACCGGATGTCTCTATTTCCCAGCCGTTATAGATAAAATGATGCCCTTGCTGAGCGGCATAAATCGAATTCAGCATAACCGTTATGTCCCCGCTCGTCGGGTTTTTCATGCCGACCGGTGTACATACGCCGCTGACGGTTAAGCGGTGCTGCTGATTCTCCACAGAGCGGGCACCAACTGCAATGTAACCCAGCACATCGAGAAGATACGTGTAGTTCTCCGGATAAAGCATTTCATCAGCTGCCGGCATATGGAATTCCGACAGGGCTCGGATATGGAGCTTACGGATGGCTATAATCCCCTCGCATAAATCGGGTTCTTTGCTCGGGTCGGGCTGATGGACCATCCCCTTATAGCCTTCCCCCGTAGTACGGGGCTTGTTGGTATAGATCCGCGGGATTATCAATATCTTATCCTTGACTTTTTCCTGCATGACAGCGAGCTTTCCAATATATTCACATACCGAGTCCTCATTATCCGCCGAACAGGGTCCGATGATCAGAATAAAGCGGTTATCTTTGTTTTCTAGAATATGGCTAATCTGCTCGTCCCTGTCCCGTTTTATTTTTTTTATATGTTCAGGTAAAGGTATCTGTTCAATAATCTCCTCGGCCGTTGGTATTTTTTTAATATATTTCATGTTCATAACTGCATTCTCCTTTTGTATCACTCTTCACTAATAAAGGCCGGTAAAATGGATATGCCAAAATCGTGTGCTTCCATGCCATGATAATATTGACTATATTAGGAATTATAGTACATTCTGATCCTTTTTAACATCCATTAATTTGCATGGAAATCTTCAAGGCCCTTTTGAATATGCTGGAATGTCCCTAGTCCTTGAGATTAAAGGATTGCTTTAATGCCCATTCCGCTACAATCTTTGCCTGAACTTCTACTTCAATCTCCGCTTCCCGGAAGGCCTTCCGCCAGTCAGTCTCGACTTCTTTCCAGGCTGACGGCTCATGACGGTGCAATTGCTGCATTAAACCCAAAAAATCCGAGTCATACAACCTGGCTTTTGAAATGCTCTTTAACGCCACCTCTTTGATGCTTTCTGCAGCGGCTGCTTCCATTTGCTTGACATTTTTCGTGGAGATTTGGATATTAGCGTTTTCAGGAATTGTCCCGGAAGTTTGGATTAATATATGAAAGACTGGTTTTCCATCAACCATTTTTGCTTTGACTTTATGCTTGGAGGCCCCCATTTGGTAACTGATCATCTGGGAGCCATATTCAAACTTAAACGTCATTAGGCTGTCTTTAGAATCATGCGTCAGAAGCAAGTATCCTGTAGACTCCTCCCTGTCCAACCAGCCAACAAGTTTGTCGCTTCGAAATACACCCAAGCCTTCAATCATAATACTATCGCTTTTTACATCATTCCATTTAATCTGCGGCAGCACCGGATCTCGGTCTGGGCTAAGAAGCCATTGACAAAATTCCAGAAAGGTAACCCCTCTTGAAACTCCCGTGCGAAGCGCAATCTCCTGCTGTTTTTTTATCTGCTTAAAAAGATTCGAAACAAGTGCCGGCTTGGCCTGAAGAAAAGGCCCAGCATTTCCTTTGGTCACAAATAAAAATTGATTGGGTCTACCTTCAGGAAAACGCAGAAAGTTTTCCACCACCTTGGCCGTCACTGTCTTAGCCAAATTTTCCCCAAAAATGGTAAATATTACATGGCTACTGGTCTGCAAACGCGGAAGCTGTTTATTTATAGCCGCTATGCTTTCCATAAGTGTTTCAGCTTCCCCTTTATACACCAGATCCGTAGATTTGCTGGAAGACGCACCACCGTCTGAATTACTGGAGCTTGGCGGACTAATGATTACCCATTGACCCTCATACTTTTCCTGACCTTTTTCAGACAAGTAATCGATCGCCCCGCCAGTCATCATAGCCAAATCCTCAACCTCATTTCTACTCCAACAGCCTGTAAGGAAAAGCAAACTCAGCATCAAAAGAATCATCCGGGCATATCTTTTTGCTTTTGATGTCACTGCATACAGCCCCCTTTTTTCTTTCTGATTAATGTAATAGCAAGCAACAGTAACGGCAGTACAACTTCAAATAACAAAGATATGGACGGCCAGCATTTTGTCAGGAATTCCAGTAGCGCCATGGTGTTTGGTACAAGAAACGTTGCCCCTGAGAATACGATGATCATCACTGAAGCGGCAATAATTTTCGGATGCTTTCTACCGACTGACTGTCTGGCTGCAAGAATCGTTACATAAAAAAGCAGAGAGGATTTGACCATGATCCCGGTCAGCCATAACGGCAATACCAATAATTCTATACGTTGAATGTAATTCCCGTATTCAATTGTTTTCACAGTAGACCATATCGGGAAAATCATTTGACCGGTCACATCTGCCCCTAAGACAGTAAGTACAACCAGCGATCCGAAAGTCAACAAAAGCATTGTGCTGATAACCGCGTAGGATGCCTTCTTCAGCACTTCCTGAGGTTTGTTTATCAGAGGGATTAACATCAGCAATACGGCAATTTCGCCATACCATTGAACCGGTATCCATATATTCTGCATCACCGGACTGATCCCGTCTTCCAAAATAGGAAGCAGACTGCTTGGATCTGCTTTCGGAATCGCCAAGATACAGGCCATTAGATAAGCAAATACAAATAGAGGCAGGATGAATTGGTTCATCCGCGCAATCACTTCAATCCCTTTTTGCGCAGAATACCAGCAAATAAGTACAAATACCAAATTGATAGGAATGCCCGGCGTTCCAAATAAAGCGGATACGGTTAAAAATTCCGAAGTTTCCCTAACGACGAGGATATTTAAGACAATAAAAAATAGGATATAGGAAACAGCCAGCGCCTTGCCTCCGATTTTTCCTACAATGAGCGGCAGATATTCTGCTATTGTGAGTCCCGGGAATCGCTGTGCCAGCTTGGCCGAAATGAACAATACGCCAAAAGCAAATATCCCTGCTCCCAGGCTCGCGAACCAGGCATCTTGTTTGGCTGTCAGTGCGGTTAATCCCGGAATAAATAGGATCGCGGTTGAGGTCATCATAATAAACAGCAACATTGCTATTTGCGTTCCGGACATCCGTTCCTTGCTTATTTGTTATCCCCCCTCTTTTTAGGTTTATGCTTTATGTGACCAACATTGCCCCGCAGAGATTTCTTGCCTCCGAAGAACCTGGGTCTCGTAGACATCGCCCACCAAGGGGCCCGGATTAAGGTATCTTTCAGATCACGCAGTGTCAGCGGAGCGATGGGTGACAGATAAGGTACCCCGAAAGAACGCAGACTGCAAAGATGGGTAAGCAAAATCATCAGCCCAAAGATAATTCCCACAATTCCAAAAACACTGGCCATGATAATTAAGCCAAAACGAATGATCCGGATGCTTGTCCCGACATTGTAATCCGGGAATGTAAACGAAGCAACCGCTGTCAAACCGACAACCACCACTGAAGTCGGACTGACAATCCCGGCATCGACTGCGGCCTGCCCGATCACCAAACCGCCTACTGTACTGATCGCCTGCCCAACTGTCCTAGGCAAACGTACCCCGGCTTCCCGTAGAAGCTCAAAAACAAGTTCCATCAAAAATATTTCCAAAGAAATTGGCAGAGGCAGATTTTCTCTTGCTCCGGCTACCGTATTCAAAAGAGATATTGGAATAAGCGACTGATTGACTGAAAATACCGCAACTGTAACTGCCGGAACCAGTAGTGTAATATTGATGGCCATAAAACGGCCTAATCGCGCAAAAGAGGCAAACAAAGCGCTATAATAGTAATCTTCTGAGGCCTGTATCAAGGTCACAAAAGTGCATGGAATAATTAAAGCAGAAGGTGAATTGTCAACCATAATGGCAATTCTGCCTTCAAACAGCGAAGCGGCGGTCCTGTCCGGCCGTTCCGTATACTGTACAAGTGGGAACAGACTGATTGGTTCATCAGAGATAAATTCTTCAAGATAACTGCTGTCTAAAATATTATCGATCGTGATCCTCTCAATACGCGATTTGACTTCAGCTACAATCTTTTCGTTTGCTACCCCCTGAATATAGCAAATATTAACCTTCGTTTTGGATAACGTTCCGACCGTTATACTCTCAGCCTTCAGTAGGCTGGTCCGGATGCGGCGTCGGAGAAGGCTTATGTTTGTTCCCAGATTTTCCACGAAACCGTCCCTCGGTCCGTGAATGTTCGGTTCAGTCGTCGGCTCATTAATCTGTCTGATGTTATAGCCCTGGACAGAAGCTTTAATGCCAATCGGATACCCGTCTATAATCAGAACGAGATTGTCCTCCAGTACTGCGTCAGCTGCTTCGGAGATCAGAGACAACGTATCGGCTTTGTAATTGGTTAGCAGATGTTGAAGTATGATACCGGGCATATCACCGACATTTGTTTTGAGATTCGTGTCCGTATAAACGGCTGTGTTCGTATTAAGATCTGCTTTTGTGTGAAGATTTTCTGTCCTTGCAGAAACCTCCAGCATGATCGGCTTTAAAATTGCATCATTAATAATTTCGGGCTTACACAGGCTGTCTGAGTAGACAATAAACGCTTTGATTTTTTTGGTAGAGTGCAGCTGAAATTCTCTGAAAGAAATATCCGAACATTTTTCAAAAATCTGCTGCATGGCTTGCAGGTTATGCTCAATTACGCTTGACAGAGGCTTCCCGGCTTGGGACCGTTCATCAAGCAAAGGTTTTTCTTTTCCTATGTTCTTACTGCGTATTTTAGTGATAAGCTGGTCAAGCATCTCGGCATTACCATCCAAATTTATTCTATCATGCTTATTTTGTGTATTAATTCAGTTTTTACTCTAATCTGAAGAAAGATACCAGCAGACAATCACCGGAACAGATAAATCAATAAAGCATAAGGAACAAGGGCGTAACAGAACTTAAGTCCCGTTACGCCCTTGCCAAAAATGCGTTATTTTACTCTTCTTCCCTGAAATATTCCATGCTTGTCTTTTTCAATTCAGCATGACTGAATAGCATCTCATACTGTCGTATGTCTGTAACCTTAGAAATTCTCTCCATTGTTTTCCTGCACTCCGACGGCGAATGCCCATGAATCATGGTAAATAGATTATACGGCCAATCCGGAAGTTCAGGGCGTTGGTAGCAATGGCTTACTTCCTTAAAGGCGGCCATGATGTGACCGGTTTCTTCAACCTGCGCTTCTGGAACAACCCATACCCCCATCGCATTTGAAGTAAATCCAGCTTTCCGGTGATACAGGATGGCACCAAAACGTCGCAGCACCCCGTCATGCTTATAGTCCTGGATTCTTGCTCGGACACTTTCTTCTGACCATCCCAGTCTGGAAGCTGCCTCAGAGAAAGGACAAAGCGACAAAGTCAAATCACCCTGCAAAATGCGGATTAAGGCCTTATCCCCCTCCCCTGCCTGAAAAGCAGGCTGCCCTTCCGGAGACGAATAGCCGGCATTCGCAATGGGCAGCTTATTATTTGTACGCTTTTCCAGGTCAAACAGCACGCCAATCTTGAACAACCTGATAGCGGGAAGGCTGTAAACTTCAGGACTTCCCAAAATATTCTTTGCCTGTTCTAAAATCTGCATCAGCCCGGCCTGCGACCGGGAGATGACCGTAAACCACATATTGTAACGATGATCCCGCAAATAATTATGCGTAACTCCGGGGATTTCCATTAAAAAATCCGCAAGAACGGATATTTTTTCTTCCGGAACCTTAGCCGCGCAAAGCGTGCTGAAATACCCAAGACGACGAGAATCAAAGACTCCGCCTATCCGCCGGATCATTCCTTTCTGCCGGAACTGGTTAACCCGCTGCCATGTTTCTTCTTCATTTAGCCCCAGCATTTCTCCCAAAACCTGATAAGGACGTTCCTCAACCGGGAAGGCCGCCTGGATTCTGGTCAGCAAAATCCGGTCCTTTGTCTCCATTTAGCAACTGACCCCCTTGCGTCCGTGGTATAAACACCAGGGCTCTTCAGCCATGTAGTCACCGTTTTCATAAAAAGCAGCACGAGCCCGGCAGCCTCCGCAAACTTTTTTATACCCGCAGCTGCCACACCCACCTTTATACGCCAGCGTGCGCAGTTCTTGCAAAACCGGATTGCTGCGCCATATTTCATCAAAAGGTGTGTCCCGGACATCACCGAGAGGCAGATTCAAATATGCACAGGGCTGTACCTGACCCTTCGGACTGATAATGCAATATGCTGTTCCAGCCAAACAGCCGCGGCTGAACCGGGTGTTTACCCCCATCTGTTTGGCAATTCGCATAAACTGCGGTGCACAGGTTGGTTTCAGTTCAATATCAACGGTTTGCTGCTTCTTCATGATCCTGGTCAGCACTTCTTCGTAAGCTTCCGCCCTTAAAGACTCTTCTTCTATAGACACTGCCCGGCCTGTCGGCACCAGAAAGAAAAAATGGTGCGCCACTGCTCCCTCCCGGACCGCAAAATCCGTAAGTGTTTCCAGTTCATGTGCATTCCAGTCCATCACTGTTGTATGCACCTGGAAAGGAAGCCCCACTGCCTTGCAATTGCGCATACCTTGCACAGCCTGGTTCCAGGCTCCGTCATAGCGACGGAAATCATCCTGCTTTTTTCGATCCATTGAATCAAGGGAAATTCCCATCCCCATGGCGCCGGCTTTTTTAAGCTTTGCGGCAAGATCTTCCGTCAACAAAGAACCATTGGTTCCGAAGACAGGCCGTAAACCAAGGTCTTTGGCATAGGCGACTAGTTCAACAATATCTGGGCGCATGAGTGGTTCACCGCCGCTAAAAATCATTATCTTAAACCCTGCTTTGGCGATTTGTTCCAGCAGCGTCCTGGCCTCAGCCGTGTTGAGTTCCTCCTCGGCCCTGCATCCGGCATCGCGGTAACAGTGATCACAATACATGTTGCAGGCATTTGTCGTATTCCAAGAGACAATCATATCTTTCTTCCTTTCCTAGTACAGAGATTAACAAAGCTAAACCTCAACCATTAATCGTTTTTATTCCGATCTCTTCATCCGTTAAGTAACAGGCCGGATCAGATTCCCAAAAATCGCCTGTCACAGCCTCTGCCCTGGTGCGGAAATTGCCGTTGCAGAAATCTAAATACCGGCACTCGGCACATCGCCCTTTGAGAAGTGGTTTACGGTCTTTCAAACCTGCCAGCACTGGTTGGCTCAAGTCAGTCCAGATATCTCCGAACTTTCTCTCTCGGACATTGCCAAACGAGATATGCTGCGTAAACTGATCCGGATGTACATTCCCTGAAGGATCAACCTCTCCAAACGCAATCCCAGAACGATTTCCGCCATTGCAGCCGATGAGTGTCTTTATTTTCTCCGCTCTGGCCGGATCTTCACATAAAGCCCGCAAATAGAGATAAACACCGTCGGCGTGATTATCAACTGTCAGGATTTCCTTGTGCAATCCGCGTTTTTCAAAGTCTCTTGTTCTGCGGATAATGGTATCGAGCGCCTGTCTCGACTCTTCGGGTGTAATATCATCAGCGACCATTTGCTTGCCCCGTCCGGAGTATACCAAATGATAAAAACAAACACGGTCAATTTTTTCTGCTTCAATAAAATCAAAGATACGATCCAGTTCCTCATAATTATGACGGTTAATCGTAAAGCGCAGACCAACGCGCTGACCCGCCTCCACACAGTTCCGGATTCCTCCCATAGCAGCCGCAAAAGCTCCTTCTCTGCCCCTAAACTTGTCATTCACCGCTCTCAGACCGTCAAGCGATACCCCAACATAACCTACACCGATTTCTTTGATGCGCCGGGCAGCTTCCGGTGTTATCAACGTACCGTTCGTAGATAAAGTTGGTCTGATTCCTTTCTGAGCAGTATAGGCGGCAAGTTCAAAAAAGTCGGGCCGCATCAAAGGCTCCCCGCCTGAAAAAAGCAGGACAGGAACGTGAAACTCCGCTAAATCATCAATGAAACTCCTCGCTTCTTCCGTCGTCAGTTCTCCGTTATATTTCTGCGAATCTGAGTCCATATAACAATGGACGCACTGCAAATTGCAGGTTCGCGTCGAATTCCAAACAACCACCGGTCCTGAACTACCTGTTGCTCCGTTTTTAGCCCCATGAGCATGCCTGCTATAACGCAGGGAATCCCCGAAATATTCCGTATCAAATAGCAGCCTCGTAACACTAATCATCATTATGCCCCCAATTATCTTCAATTAAATTTACCTTTACGTATAAATGCTGCCTGAATCTCCCCAATTGGAAATCCCCTCATAGTCAATGTTTTGGAACAATGAGGATGCTTGGCTCTTCGTACAATTATACAGTATAAAATCAAAAATGAATAGTGTAAGCTCTACATTAATATAATTCTAAGAATTAATGTCTATATTACCAGTAGGAACCTTTTTAAAATAAATAAAGGTCTGCAAAACAATTAACGCCGTGGTAGGCAAAAGGAGAAATATCTTTTATGAAACAACAAAAGAAATCCCAGTCAAGAAAAAAACTCCCCGGAAGTTCGATTTTCATGTATATCGCATCTGCTTTTATTGCTCTTATCGCTGTTGCACTTTTAGTCAATAATATTTTGTATTTCAACAACACCATTTCGCAGTATACCACGCAAGGCTATCCATATGAAATGGTCGCCAAGGAATTGATTCCCGGTCAACTGCTCCCTGGAATCTTCCAGCCGCTTAGCATCCTTGGCATTGCCGTAGTCCTGTACGCTGCAGCTCTCATCAATCAAAAAATCACCGGATACTTCTGTTCATGTTCCAACAGTGAAACCGTGGTCCATGCTGAACCCGCAGTGGTAAATACAAACACCGTTAATACCGCAGCTGAAGATACCGTATCTGAGGACCAGGCTGAATCCCCTGCTGCAGTGCCCGAGCAAATTGAATCTCAAACTGTAGAAGTACAAGACGCCCAAGACAGCACTAACAACAAGGACAGCACGGATAAATAGAATCTCATACAAATAAAGAATCGTAATAGAACAAGTCTTAAGCCTATGGCGTTGTGCCATAGGCTTTATGCGTATATTTTTCAGTAAAATACGTACCCTTCTGATCATCAGTATAACTAAGATCATCAAGACAAAGGTCAGCACTGCAAACAGAAAAAATTTCTGGGACGTGGTTAAAATAAAAAACTCCAGACTCCAGTTAGATAATAATGCAGATTTTTTTGACCAAATTTCAACGGTAAAAAATACCATTCTAAAATTTCAAAAATAAGTGCACTCTATATAAAAAAGGAGTACTTTAATGCTGAAAATTGGCAGGAGCGAAGATACAATCATCATTGGCCTTCTAGGAGGTTTAATTGGGACGATTGCTATGGATGTATCTAATTTATTAATTTTTAAGGCAGGGAAAACTGAAACACTATATGGTCATATAGCAGGTGGATTATTTGTAGCTCCATATAGAACAAAACGACGCGAGAATTTCATATTAGGTCAATTGGCTCATTTAGGTATAGGCTCATTGTGGGGAATTCCCTTAGTTTATACGCTTAAGAAAACGGGTAATGATCATTACTTGATAAAAGGAGCAGCCATTTCTATGCTTTCTCTAGGCACGCTTATAGGTGGACAGAAAGTTGGTTTCTTAAAAAAATTTCGCTTAACGAAAACGTATTATTCAGCAATCTGGAATCATCTTCTTCATGGTTTAGTTTCTTCTCAGGCCATTGTAATGTTAGCCAACCCAACTATGATTAAAAAAACTAATGCCCGTGAGAGGGATACATCCTTCTCACGGGTCAAAGATTCCAATATACATCATTCCTTGGATACCTAAGAAAACCGCATTGGATACCTTAGAAAATCCTTAGTTCCGGATCCAACTTTTCCGCCCATATCTCTTCAAGAAGCTGAAGGTCTTCTTCAAATTCCTTCATGGTCTGGGTATCTTTCATTTCGATTTCTTCCAGAATTTCAAACTTAAAAGCCTTGGCCCCATATTCATCCCATTCCTGTTGAAGTTTTGTCAGCACACAGGAGCCGGTATCTTTAGAAAAATCAAAACGGTTCTGGAACCGCCTGACATTAACAGCGCCCTGCAGAACATACCTGCCGTTTTCTTTATTGGTAATCATAAAAACTCCACCGGAAGTTTTCCGTTCCTTATATTCATTGCGAAGCTCCCTTTTCCGGTCGGATGTACCCGTCATCGTCTAATACCCCATTTCCTTCAGCAGTTTGGAAAGCGTACTCAAACGTTCTCCGATTAATTCATCGTCATTGCTGAGTACTTGCCTGAATAGTTTGATGTCTCCTTCAATCATTGGATTATCAGTACATACGGCTACGGTCATTGCATCTCCCTGCAGCCCGATCCTGTCAATGACGGGTTTCTCAGGATCATACATTTTTTCATATCGGTAGGCCTCACGAAAATGAAGTGTCGATCTGCAAATCAGGATCGCAAGATCGATCACCCGGTGAAGCGGAAGCTCCTCGGACTGTCTCGACCATTTTTCTCCGGTGAACCGCCAGACCTTCGCAGATATCTCCAGCTTCCCCCTGTCATTCCACTGGGCCAGCCCCAGGGATAATCCTTTGGCGTCGGAATCATAGGCATTTCTGCCGTCAATCCTTTCATAGTCTTCCGATACAATCACAGGTTTATGTTTCAGCGTCGTTGGAATCTTCATAAGTTACCTCTCCTAATTTAGCAAAATTTTATTTTGTCATTTCTTTTATATCAACTAATTTATTATTCACTAAATTACTAAATTACTAAATTACTAAATTACTAAATTAGTAGATTGTAGTAAGAAGATTATCACATTACACCATCTTTGTCAAAAAATACGCCATTACAGGCACAGTGGTACAAATATTTTGACGTCCACAGCTGGACCAGTGTGGTATTATGGCACACAGACCTACCTCCATAATATTTTAAAAAAAAAGGCTTTAACAGCCTTTTTTACACTCTATTGTAATTTATAACCGCATTTGTCACAGTAACCACGGAAATCAGCTCATCCTTTTCATCAAGCATTTCAATCAACCAGACATGGGATGTTTTTCCCTGATGCAGCAGTCTGCCTTTCGCGAGGATATAGCCTTCTATGTTTTTTGTTTTCATATGATTTGCCGTAATATTCTGGCCCACAGCAACCTGGCTATTATCCAGCAGTTGGTTGGAGGCATATCCTGCAGCCGATTCCCCCAAAGCAATGGTTGCCCCGCCATGCAATATACCATAAGGCTGGCTATGAAAAGTCGTTAAATTCATCTTGGCTTCAAACGTATTGTCCTTATACTGTATATATTCAATATTCAGGTAATCTATCAGGTATTTCTGGTTTTCCATCAAGTGGCCCTCCTTTCCCGCGCACGCTGCTAAGCGAATATGTGATGCTCAACGGTATAATCAGCCAGGACATTTTCATCGACAGCAATTCCCAATCCCGGACCCCGGGGTACTTCAATCCTGCCGTTTTGAACCGTGACCTCAGGCCGGATGATATCCTGTGAAAAATAACGCTGGGATGGCGACAAATCTCCGGGAATATAGGTATCCTTCAGACTTGCCAAATGAACGTGCAGTATTTTCGAAATTCCGCTTTCCACCATACTCCCGATCCAATAGTAGATATGATGTTTCCGGCAAAGCTCAATCATCTGCCTGACATAAAACAAGCCGCCAACCCGGCCGGTCTTGATGTTCAAGGCGCGACAGGCTTTTAATTCGATCGCCTTCTCCAGGTCAGCTACACTTAAAATGCTTTCATCCAGACAGACAGGCGTCTGCATTTCTGCCTGAAGTTTCTGATAGTCCGTCAGTTCCGCTTCAGCCAAAGGTTCCTCCAAACACAGCAAACCAAGACCGTCTATTTTCATCAATTCGGGAATGTGCTCGGAGCGAAAGCTTCTGTTGGCATCCGCGAGCAGCTTGAGATAGGGATAGGCAGTTCTGATCATGTTGAGTTTGGCAAAACCGTCCTGCGGTTTGATCTTTATTTTAAAACGGACGTAACCTTCCTGCAGGTACTGTTCAATCTGTTTTAACAGGCCGGCGTTATCCAGATCTCCCAGAACCATACCCGCCTCAATCTGCGTATTGGTCTCCTCCAGAAACACAGCCGCCATGACAGGGATATGCTGACGCCTTGCGTACACGTCCAGCAACGCATTTTCAACCCCTGCGCCTGTCATCGGATAAGCTCTGTCCAGCCAGGCATGAATGTCGAAAGGATGCACAGTCTCTTCCTGCAGCAGCCGCGGAAGATAAGTTTCCAGCAGAAGATGTTTGGCATCAGCAAGCGTTTCCGAAGTATAAAAAGGATCAGAGAAAGCGACAACTTCCCCATAGCCGGTATTCCCAAATTCGTCTGTGATTTTAAGAATGATCGTTTCCCGACAGTTCAGCCTGGTCTGAGATGTTTTAAAGGTAAATTTCAAAGGCATGTCTAAAAGGAATAGCTCTGCTTTTTTTATGATCATGGGTCTCCTCCTCCAGCCAGCATATCTTCCAGCGCCTTGTGACGGATCTTTCCTGTGGTATTCCGGGGAAGTTCAGCCAAAAAAATGATCTCGCTGGGAAGTTTATAGCGGGCAAGTCTCGGAGACAGATAGTCCCTGATCTCTTCTTCGTTTAACGAAGATACTGCAAATAAGACAGGTACCTGTCCCCACTTAGGATCTTTTCTTCCGATGACAGTGCATTCTTTGATCCCAGGGTGTGCGTAGAGTATATTTTCGATTTCCCGCGGATAAATATTTTCCCCGCCTGAAATGATCATATTTTTGCGACGATCGAGAATATACAGGAAACCGTCCGGATCCAAATAACCGATATCTTCCGTAGGGAAAAATCCGAAGATCGTTTCCCGGCCAAGATATCCGTCCATAACCATGGGACTCTGAATCAGGACTTCGCCGCTGCCGTCAGACCCTGGATTTTTGATCAGAATTTCCACTGAATCCAGTGGAAGTCCAACTGAATCAAGCTTATCCGGGTATTGGAGAACGGAAAAGGTTGCCGATTGGCTGGTGGTTTCCGTCATACCGTACGTTTTATAGATAGGGATCTGCCTAACCATACATTTTTCAACCAAGGGTCGGGGTATGAACTCCCCCCCTATAAGCACCACTCTCAAGCAATGCCTGTCAATCCGGTCAATGATTCTGTTCAGCATGGTCGGAACAACCGACAGCATATTGACTTTTCCTTCCTGAACCAGGCTTAACGTTTCCTCTTCCCGAAAGCTTTCCAGCAAGGTTACCGCAGTCCCGTTGTATAAACTGCGCAGTAGAATCGTTAAGGCGCTGATATGATACAACGGCAGAATCATCAGCCAGTTATCTTCTTCTGTAACTCCGAGGCTTTTTTGAGAAGCCTTAACATGGGCAGCAAACTGTTTCCAGCGCAGCGGAACAGATTTGAATTCCCCAGTCGTGGCGCTCGTATTCATAATGACTGCAATTTGTTCCGGGTTAAAATCCGCCGCCGGATCAAATTCTCTGCATGCTTCCGAATCATCTTGTTCTGCAGCATCAGCCTTTACATCATCCGTAACATCATCCCCAACTACATCCGAAAATGACTTCACTTCGGCCGGAAATGACTGGCTGAAATTCACGGCGGCCAGACCATTCTGGGCCAAAACCAGCTGAATATCCAGGGTTTTTACTTGTTTGCCGATTTCTTCCGCAGTTAAACGTGTATTCAGCATCAATACTTCTTTTTGAAGCAACTGTAAGGCCAGAAAAAACAAGACCGTTTGTTCAGAATTATTCGAAAGGAGCGCTACCCTTTTTTGTTTTTTGACATGCGGCAAAAGCCTTACCGAAAGTAAGCTTACGCGTTCGGACACGTCCCGAAACGTCAGGTCGTTGATAAATTTCTTATCCGGTTTTTCAAGGGCTTGTCTTTTTAACCAGTTCATCTTAATTCATACTCTCTATTAAATCCTTAATTCCATCCATACAGATCGTGTATTACATTATTTGGGGTAGGTCTTCGTAATATCCTGCCGGATCAGGGGAATTTCGGGAACTTTTTGAAATCGGGCTCGCGTTTTTCTTTAAAAGCGTCTCTGCCCTCTTTAGCTTCGTCTGTGGTATAGAACAACAGTGTTGCATCCCCAGCCAGCTGCTGCAGTCCGGCGAGACCGTCTGTATCTGCATTGAAAGCTGCTTTCAGGAAGCGAAGGGCAGTCGGCGAATGCTGCAGGATTTCCTGCGCCCATTTCACGGTCTCCTTTTCAAGCTGCTCAAACGGGACGACTGTATTAACGAGTCCCATCTCCAGGGCTTCCTTAGCCGTATATTGACGGCAGAGATACCAGATCTCACGGGCTTTCTTCTGGCCGATGATGCGAGCCAGATAGCCTGCACCGTAGCCGGCGTCAAAAGAGCCGACCTTTGGTCCGGTCTGGCCGAATTTGGCGTTCTCTGATGCGATCGTCAAATCGCAGACAATATGCAGAACATGGCCGCCGCCAATCGCAAACCCGTTGACCATCGCGATCACCGGTTTAGGAATGATGCGGATTAAACGCTGCAGATCCAGCACATTTAGACGCGGGATCTGATCGTCACCGACATAACCGCCATGGCCACGCACCTTTTGGTCACCGCCGGAGCAGAATGCTTCTTTTTCCTGGCCCTGACCGTGATTAGCACCGGTCAAAATAATCACTCCTATATTTTCATCCTCCCGGGCAATCGAAAAAGCATCAATCAGTTCCATAATCGTTTTGGGGCGGAAAGCATTGCGGACTTCCGGGCGGTTGATGGTAATCTTGGCGATTCCGCTGTATTCCTCATAAATAATATCCTCATAGCTGCGGCTGAGTTTTTCCCACGGAAATGTGCTCATTGAATAACCTCCCTATAATACGTATTCTTTTTCTCCGGGCTCATATTCTTTTTCCCGAATTCTTATTACGTCTTTCCGTATTTTCATCTAAAGCATCAACGCTTAGGAACTCGCTAACGACCGCCCGAAAAGTCTGCGGGTCTTCCAGATGCGTATTATGCCCTACTCCGGAAATGGTCTGCCGGATGATCCTGGCATTTAAATGACTGAACTCTCGGCTGATTTTCTGGTATTTTGGATCAAGTTCACCGCTGACAAAGAGGACGGGCATCGTCAATTCGGCCACCCGATCTTTCAAGCAAGGAAACGTTCCCTGACCGCTCGCCAGTAGTGTATTGGCAAGCGCATATGGTTCATTTTGCAGGCGGCGCTGCCTGATTTTCGCTCGGACTTTCTCGGGAAGACGGGCTTGTGTTTTGAAAAGTTCCAAACCTGACCAATAGCTTTCAAACCATTCAATCCCGTTCTGCCGAATATCTTCGGCCAGTACGGCATCATCTCTGCGCCGTTTCTCCCTGCTTAGCTCACCGTATTCCCCATAGGAAGCGCTTTCCATGATAAGTTTAGCAATTTCCCGGGGATATTGTAAAGCATAGGCCAGCGCAATCCGGCCGCCCATGGAATACCCTATCACGCTGTACTGCACCAGCTCTAACTGCTGTATCAGATCATGCAGCGTTTCCAGCAGCGTGGGAAGTCCGTACGGCTGAAGGGCAGACGGTTTTTCAGTACTGCCGTGCCCGGTCAGATCCACCAGGATCAACCGGAAGCCGGAAAGATCAATTTCGTCCCAGGTACCGAGGTTCTCTGAAAATCCGTGCAAACAGACAACCGGCTTCCCGGTTCCCCGTACTTCAAAGTGAATGTTTAGACCATTTGCGGTGATCATCATTTCCTATCATCCATCTTAGTCATTTTCTGACGGCAGCCGGGTATATTTGTCATGCAGTTCCTTGCTTAACTCCAGATCTATTTTTACTTCAATAAGCTTGATGCCTTGTGTGTTCTGAGCTGTTTGGAAACTGAGCTCAAATTCTTCATAATTTTTCGGTTCAAAGTAGGCGATGCCATACAAAGAAGTTAATGCAGAAAAATCCAAGCCCGGGGGGGTTAAGAACAGCGTTTCAAAATATTTTCCCCGGCTCTGGGGCAAGTACCTGAAGATCCCCCCGCCATTGTTATTGAACAATAGGATGGTCAGATCCAACGGGTGATTCTTGGCGATCTGAAGCCCGTTTAAATCATGGAAAAGCGCAATGTCTCCGGTCAGCAGCACCGTCGGTTTACCGGCAGCCGCTATACCAAGGGCTGTAGAAACCATGCCGTCGATTCCATTAGCGCCTCTGTTTCCAAGTACCTTCAGATTTTGCGCGCGGGCCTCCAGAAAATCATCAACATCGCGGACGGCCATACTGTTGGCTGCAAGAATCCTGGATTCTTGAGGCAGAAGATCTTGAAGCCTTTGAATCAAGGCCCCTTCAAACAGTCCTTTTTCCTGTCTGGCTTGTCTTAGCTGCACCCGCATTCTTTGTTGGTAAATGAGCCACCTATCCAAATATTCCCGGCTGCTGTTTTCGGTTTTGACCGACGCTGCAAAAAGTTTAGGTGAAGCCAGTACATAATGATTCGTGGAAAGTGCCGGGTTACGATAGTCAAATACTGCATCGGCCTGGACAAATAATGCGTCCTGATGCCGGGCCAAATACTGCTGAAGGCTTTTCGACACAGGTGTCTGTCCAAACTGGATGACATATTCCGGTTTTAATTCGTCTTTGACAGCATCATCTTTTAGAAATGCCTGGTAGCTGTCCAGAATGACTCCACTTGAGAAGCCGCGGAAATTGGACAGCGGATCGGCAAGTACAGGCGCTTTCAAACGTGCCGCTAGGGCCAGTACCTCTGTATGATAGTCGGCATACGCGTCACCGCCGCAAACAATGATTCCGTTTTTATTGCTGAATGCTGCATCAAATTTCGGATGAACTTCCAAAGGCTCGGCAGGATGCGGATACGAAGACGGGTCGTTGAGGCTGAAAGGTTCTCGGTGAAGTCTAAAAGCATCTCTGTGGCGGCCTGCTGTAAAATCAAGTTTGCTTAAATCCGGCACCAATGGTTCACGCAGCGGGATATTCACGTGGGACACGCCAAAGCTTCCCGTTATGGCGCTGCCGTAAGCTTTTTGCATAACTGTCCTGGCATAGCGGTACATCCGCTCATCTTCTTCGGGTAATGCCAGTTCCTCAAAAAAACTTGCATACTCTCCGTAAATCCTGGTCTGATCAATGGTTTGAGGCGCTCCGACCTGACGCAGTTCGGGCGGCCGGTCGGCCGTCAGGACAATCAGCGGAACCCTGGAATATTTGGCTTCTACCAGAGCTGGCAAATAGTGCGCTGCAGCAGATCCTGATGTACAAACCAGCACGACGGGTCTCTGCATCTCTTTGGCTGCCCCGAGTGCAAAGAAGGCTGCGCAACGTTCGTCAATACTGACATAGATCTCAAATTGATGTTCACTGAATAAAATTGCCAGCGGGGTAGAACGCGATCCCGGGCTGATCACAACTTCCCTTACGCCCAGTTGGTACAATTCATCCACCAGGGCCGCTATGTAATTCGTTGCTGCAAAAGAATCGGTCATCGTCGTACTATCCTCACCTTCATGTCCAACATATTTCAGATCCCAAGCTTAAAGATTTCCAAAGTTGGAATCATAAGATTCCAGGATTGGATTTAAGGACATGGGGGTCAGGGTACCAGGCCCTCCAGAATCGTCCTTAATTTATCGTTCGTCTCGATGTATTCCTCCAGACAATCGGATCCTTCCACGATCCCGCATCCCGTATACGCATAGACCATATTGTCCTGAATAAGGGCCGACCGGATACCGGCCACAAAAATGCCATTACCGTTCTGATCCATGATTCCCAGGGGGGCCGCATACATCCCCCGCTCGTGTTTTTCCTCTCTGGCAATAATGTCAAGGGCAGGTCCGACCGGATTGCCGCCAAGGGCTGGCGTCGGATGCAGACGGGTGACCCAGTCGGTTAAAAGACTGCGGTCTTTTGCCCCAAGACGGGTTTTTAGATGATAAAGGTTTTTCAGGGTCAGAATCCTTGTCTCGTCGATCCATACCTCAGCGCAGTATTTTTTCATCACATCGGCTATGGTATCCCGCACAATTCGATGCTCATGCAGGTTTTTAGGGTCGTTTAGCAGGATCTCCATTTGAGTCCCCTCATCAATGGCGTTACGGGGAATTGTGCCCGCCAGGGCATAACTGATAATTTCATCGTCCGCTTTCTGGACCAGGATTTCCGGCGTAGCACCCAGAAAAGTCCGTCCTTCCTTCGCATACGCAAAAACAAAGCTGTCCGGGTTTTTTTCCCGGAGGCTCTTGAGTACGCTCTCAACATGAACCGTCGTGGCACAACTGATTTTCACTTCTCTGGAAATAACCACTTTATCTACGTTTTTTAAGGATATTTCCTGTTTGACATTGGTGAATAATTCCTGCCACTGCGGGTAATCATCATCAGCGATCGTATAGGTATGGCGGACAGACTTTGTCTCCCTGTCCTCTAACCCACAAATTTCTTCCTTCGGCGCCTGCTCGGGATAGTATAAAAGCTGCTTGCCGTCCTTTTCAACATAATAGTACTTGAAAGCAATGGTTTCATTGCCAAGTCCGGCCCATTTGGGATCACGGACCGACTGAAAAAAGGTTCTGGCAGAAAACACTAGGTCGTAATTCTGATAACTTTCTCCTTCAGCAAAGGTTCTCCAGCGTATTGCCCCGATGATCAGTTCACCGGTCAAGGGATTGTAAAAGAAAAGACGATCCTGTTTGTCAAAATGAGTCCAAAAAGCCAAAGGATTTTCCAATTTCATTTCTTTTTTTAGATACTTCAATTTTTTCCGTCTCCGCTTGTACAAAATTAATTTCCTATAGTATTATCCTACATTTTCGGCGATATATATACTATTTTATCAAAAGGAGGAAAATTTTTCACGTAATCCGCAGTTTTTTTATAAAAAACCATGTTTACCCCATAAATTAAAAAATTTTTTGATATAATAAACAGCCCTAATCCGATGGAAGCTCGGACCAAGGCTGTTTAATCATCCAGTCATTTCATTCAGTTAATCGCTCAACATTATGTGCACGATTTACCCACGGATTCTGTCCAGGGTCTTTTTGGTTTCAAGTAGGAATCCGTCCGTGCTGACAACCGTCTTTTCAGGAAGATCGGAAATCAGGGCCAGGTCTTTGGTCATAATTCCTGCTTCGATTGTCTGCAGGGAAGCGGCTTCCAACTGATCTGCAAACTCGATCAGATCTTTCAGTCCGTCGATTTCGCCGCGTTTTCTTAATGCTCCGGTCCAGGCAAACAGGGTAGCCATCGCATTCGTCGAGGTTTCTTCGCCTTTAAGATGCTTGTAATAGTGACGGGTTACTGTCCCGTGTGCTGCCTCATATTCATAGCAGCCATCGGGAGATACCAGAACCGATGTCATCATGGCCAGACTTCCGAAAGCTGTCGCGATCATATCGGACATCACGTCCCCGTCATAGTTTTTACATGCCCAGATATATCCGCCCTCGGAACGGATAACACGGGCCACTGCATCGTCAATCAGCGTGTAGAAGTACTCAATATCCGCATCGGCAAATTTCTGCTTGTATTCCGCATCAAAGATTTCCTGGAAAATATCCTTGAAGGTATGATCGTACAGTTTGGAAATCGTGTCTTTGGTCGCAAACCATAGATCCTGCTTGACATCGAGCGCATAGTTAAAGCAGGAACGCGCAAAACTCTCAATGGATTTGTCGACATTATGCATTCCCATAATGACGCCTTTGCCAGCAAAGTCAAAAATCGTCTGGCGGTTCACTTCACCGGTTTCACTGGTGAAAACGAGTTCCGCCTTTCCAGCTCCCGGAACTTTGTATTCGACATTGCGGTAAACATCACCATAAGCATGACGGGCAATCGTGATCGGTTTCTTCCAGGCAGAGACCATTGGAGTGATGCCTTTCACAACAATCGGCGCCCGTAAAACCGTTCCATCCAGAATCGCTCGGATGGTGCCATTCGGACTCTTCCACATTTCTTTCAGATTGTACTCTTCAACCCTTTGGGCATTCGGCGTAATGGTAGCGCACTTTACGGCAACGCCATATTTCTTGTTGGCCATAGCGGCATCGATCGTAACCTGGTCATTCGTCTGATCCCGGTATTCCAGGCCAAGATCGTAATACTCAGTTTTTAAATCGATATAGGGCAGAAGCAAGATTTCTTTAATAGATTTCCAGATGATTCTGGTCATCTCATCGCCATCCATCTCTACCAGTGGGACGTTCATTTGGATTTTCTGCATTTTGTCCTCCTTAATATATCTAAAAATGTCTAAAATCGAAAGCTTTTGTCAATGACATAATTTCGACTGCTATTATACTATAAAATATCGAATTGATATACAAGCAAACACAAAGAATAATACAGAATTCATTTCTGCCATCTTCTATTACTCTTGTCTTTCCGGCTCAATCCGGGTTTTATTTCCAAGCAGGAAAAACCCCTGAATAAACAGCAACACACCAGTTACGATCAGCATCCACTCTATTTTAATTACATCAGCTAAAGGACCGAACACCAGCATCCCAAGTGGCATCATGGAACTTGATATCATAGTCAGAACACCGAATACCCTGCCTAGAAAATCCCCTTCCACTTTTTCTTGCAGCAGAACCATTGCCGGGACATTGAAGATGGGCATGGCGACCCCGATCAGGAACATAAAAAGAAGGTAAATCCAAAAGACCGGAACAACCCCAAGCGCGAGGGTACATACTCCAATCATTAACGCTGCCAGGGTCATCGTGTTTACCCGGTTTTTGAGGCCTCCCCAGGATGCCATCCCGAGTCCGCCGATAACCATGCCAAGCGAAAATGCAACTTCAATTGCAGTCAGCCGCCAGACATCATTACCAAAACTGCGTGTAACCTGAAGCGGGGTTAAAAACGCAGAAGGCGCTGCCAGGAAAAAGAAAACAGCTGTAAATAGAAAGAAAATTTTCAAAAACGGATGGTTAAGAACATACCGGATCCCTTCTCTCAAATCACCGAAGTAACTGACGGTTTGCTTCTGCATGGCTTTGGCATGGGCAGCCACCCTCAGGAATACAAACAATACCGTCACAGCAATGGCAGCTGTGACCACATCAATAAAAAAGATTGTTTCAATTTCAGCTATGGCTAACAATGCTCCGCTGATCATCGGTGATACCAGCATGACCAGCGACTGAATACTGCCATTGATGCCGTTGACTTTGGTCAGCTTATCCTGCGGAACGAGCTGAGGTAAAAATGCACCTACAGCTGGCGTCTGAACAGCCGTTCCAAACGCACGCAGGGCAGCCATCACAAACAGAAGCCAGACGGTCTTGTAGCCCAGCAAAAAAAGAATGGCCAGAATAAGGGTAACTGCCGCAATGAGCGTGTCCGACAGCATGATCAGGTTTTTACGGTTATAACGGTCAGCCCAGACTCCGGCAAACGGAGAAAGCAAAAATGTCGGCAAAAATCCGCAGATGATATAAACCGTCATCATCACGCCGGATTGCGTGCTTAAGGTGATGTACCACATCATCGCGTACTGAACCAGCGATGTCCCAAAAAGCGAGAGCGTCTGGCTTGCTATAAATAGAACAGTGTCGTTCTTCCAGTTCGATCCGTTTGGCAATCCCGTTATGCTTGGCGTATTTTTCAGGTCAGGCATAGCAGTAATTTCTCCCATCTATAAATACTTTTTTCTAAACATTTCTCAAAATAAACCTATTTTTTTGACATCAAGGATAACACCATACGATTATCCTTGATACATCTTCCTCTGTTGATTTGCATTTATGGTATAATTATACTGTATTTCAACATTTACTTTAAACCAAAGGAGTATTATTTATGATGAAGTTCTATTGCACTCACGAGCCCCTTGTCCTCTGTCGGGAGGGCAAACAGGTTTACTAAACTTGTACCCTCCAAAAGATTTTCTAACATGACTTGAGATGAATAATTTTGGAGGATGAAATGAATAACAACTTTTTAGCTGCCTACGGTCTGAACGATCGTTTTACACAAGAAGCAACTATATATCAGGGTTTATATTTAGCAAGGGTCATTGAACAGCACCGGGATTTCTATCAAGTGATCGCTGAAAATGGCGAGCTGCAGGCTGAGGTCTCCGGCAAGTTTATTTTTAACGCCAGAAACAACGCAGATTTTCCGGCCGTCGGGGATTGGGTCATGATTGACCGCTTAGACGAGCGTTCCGGCAATGCGATCATTTACCAGGTGCTTCGCCGCCAAAGTGTCTTTGAGCGGAAAGCTGCAGGAACAACCCATGCTGTCCAGATTGTCGCGGCGAATATTGATGTCGTATTTATCTGCATGTCCCTAAACGATGATTTTAACGTGCGCAGGCTGGAACGCTACCTTACCATTGCTTTCAACAGCATGGCAACTCCAGTCATTGTTCTGACCAAGGCTGACCTATGCACGGATTTAGACAGAAAGATTCAAAAAATTTCGGATGTCTGTGCCGGCACAGACGTCATTGTCTGTTCAAGTATGACAGAAAACGGTTACCGGGATATTTTAACCTATATTGCCAATGGTAAAACAGTTGCCCTTATCGGTTCTTCCGGCGTCGGGAAATCGACCCTGATTAACCGCCTGCTGGGCCAGGAAGTGTTAGCTACCCGGGAGATCCGTGATGACGACAGAGGCCGGCATACAACGACCAGCCGCCAGCTGCTGCTGCTTCCTAACGGAGGCCTTGTCATTGACACGCCAGGGATGCGAGAGCTGCAGATTGAATCCGGTGATCTGGCCCAAACCTTCGATGATATTGCGGAATTTGCCCAAAAGTGCAGATTCAAAGATTGTTCCCACACCTCGGAACCAGGGTGTGCGGTACGCAAAGCGATTGAAAATGGTGAACTGCTGCAAGACCGGGTAAACAGCTATCAGAAACTGCAAAAAGAGCTTGCTTACGAAGGTTTAAATTCGCGGCAGCTTGAGCAGGAAAAAATCAAAAACATGTTCGGCAGCAAAGGCGAAATGAAGCAGGCCATGCGCCAGATCAAAAATAAGAAACAAAGATAGCACAAACTCAAGTAAATCGATTCCTAAATTCCGTTAACAAAGATCCAGAACTTTACTCGGATAAGCCGAGATACAAGTTGACTTTAGCTGATTGGTTTTTCCCCATTCAGCTAAAGTCTTTTTTTTTTATAGCAATTTTTTTACGTTTTTATAGCGCTTTAAATTCGTAGGTAACTTGATCACCCAGAACGGTAACGATCAGCTTATTGGCCTGTTTGCCTGCTGCGGAAGTGTTGAAGCCCGCACAGGAGATGTAACGTACTCCCCTGTCCAACTGAACTTGATCCGTGGAGCCCGGATAAAAGACATAGACATTTTTGCCGGTCTCCTTGTGGTAATCCGCTAAAGTATCCTTAAGCAAAGCAGCTTCTTTGGCATTAACAAACGAACCAGGGGCACAGTCCATGGATACAAAGATTTGATCGCCTTTGCTGCTGTCTAATTCTTTGAACAGCGAGGTCCATTGCGCCGGGTTAGTTCTCCGGAGCCCGCCTTTGCTGCAATCAAGCTGAATGAAAGTACTGTTCTTGTAATGAAAAATTTTATACCCGCTGCCAGTTTTCATAGCAGGCTTGGTCACTCCTCCAGCTAATTTGGCAGCGCTTGCTCCGGTGTAAATGGCAAGATCCATATTTTTATTGATAAACGTATTCAGTTGCATCAAGCTTTGTTGTTTGGATTTGCTGCTGGGCTGCACGCTACTGCCGAACACCGCAAACCTGAAATTGCTTGATCCCGCAAAGAACGTTGCCGCCCGGTTGGCCCTATCCGTAAGTACAGTATTTTTGGGTATCTTGGAAGTATCGATGGCTGGATGATTGCTCACGCTTGCCGTAAGCTCATCCCAATAAATCATTCCGCCGCTATTGGAAGGATCCGTGTTCCGGACATAGAGTCTTGTCAAATAGCGCGGGGAATTGATACTTCCGAGAGAAGCGCTGACCTGCCTCCATCCATTCCAGCTCATATCCGCTGAAAATTGGACTTGATGCTTTTTACCGTTGGCATCTATAACTTCTCCCATGAGTTTGTTGGTATTCTCCAGAGAATTATAAACCCAAACGGCAAGGCCTGACGTATTGGCGTTAAGCGGGATCCCTTTGTTTCCAAAAAGAATGGATGCCTCACCAGGGTCCTCCGTATAAAGAAAATCATACATCAGTTCTCCGGATGTTTGACCTGCATAAACCTGCCCGCTGCTGATCTGGTAAGAACCCCTGACATTTTCCGAGCTTGCTGAAAATGTCCCAAGGCTGTCTTCAAAAGCATATTTATTTTCCGTACTTTCCGAAGATACGGCAACCGCACAGTAGGCATGAACATTGCCGACGGAAGCCTTGATATAGCCTGCACCTGCGTTCTGAGCCTGAAAGACACCATTAAGACATTCTCCGATGCCGATGCTGCCGTATACCTTCCACTGAATATCTTCCGGCTGAATCTGAGCTGTAAATCCCTCCAGACTGCAGCCTGTAACCTGTATCGTCTGGCTTTGCCCTAATGGCGCCTTGATTTCATTGGTACTCAGAATAAGCCTTGCGGGGGCGCTTAAAGAGCAAATATCCAACTCAGCCGTCACATCCCCTACCTTTACGGTGACTTTTCCATCCCCCACGGAAGTCGGACGAAGCGTACTTCCTGAAAACGTGCCTTTGATACCGCTGACTCCCCACTTCACATCCTCAGGGTCAATGTCCACCGGGTTCGCGTATTGGTCTACTCCTTTAAGTGTAAAACTTCTCGAAGTATTGACAAAAACATTTGGACTTTCGGTTTCAATGATTAATCTTGAAAGTGTTCCGGCAGGAGCCAAAGAAAAAATCCCGATGGCGTTCGCAACCGGCCTTAATGTTCCCTCTGAAGGGACATTGGCAACCTGGAGCTGCTTTGTCCCAGGGGTTCGGGCCACCATGGCCGTTGACCCGCCTCCGTCAAGTATCATGGCATTGTAAGCGCCCAGCTGCAGCATCAGTTCTGCTGACTCTTTTTGGGTAAGACCAATACTGTTGTCCTGTCTTCCGTCCACAGTAACCAGAATCAGTTGTTTGCCGTCCTGCGTACTTCCTGCGAGCGTGCGGGGATTATTCTGATTAAAGCTGCTAACATTATATGAGAATTTATCGGGTATCTGACCGTCCTTAACCAGAACAGAAGCTCCGGTGACTGACATTTGAAGGCCGGACCAGTCCGGGGTTGAGTTTAGGCTTAGAGAAGCTTGTCCGCAAATTTGCAAACTTTGCACCAGTTTTGCTGCTTGTTCTCCCCTGGAGATGATTACAAAGCCATTAGTAGGAATCGCTGCGGCTGACTGAGCCTGACGCACCTCCACAACCCGGCCGTCAGATACAAGAACTTCAACCAGGTCAGGATAGGCAGCCGAAGCCCCTAGTGTGGAAGCCCCCCATTTCTTATCAAGAACGGTAATATCGGTATAATTCCGACGGCTGGGCTGGTTGTACTGAGAAACAACAAACGGCGCAGAATCAGGGCCAATCAATTGAATCTCATTTTTCCAATAGCCAATACTCAATTCGCCGTAATTGCTTAAGCTTAAAGAAGCCATTTCATTTTTATTTTGATTATACCAGCTGGCTGTCGACAACAAGCTACCATCTTGAACGATTGGCCCGTCGGCATAGCCGGTTCCCGCATTTATTGCATTGAAAAAGCTGGCATTCACCGCTGCCACAGCGTTATCTTGTTGAGCTAGAGCGGGAACAGTGACGAGTTTTTCTGTGATCTGATCGTTTGTCAATGTATCAATTTTTATATTTTGATTCGTCGTATCGATTCGTAAAACATTAATATTTAACCAGCCGTTCAAAGTGAATCTCGATATATTCTCCAAAGTTGCCCCAGCAGTAATCGTTTGCAGGGTGCTTGATTGGTAAAGCGCAGCCGGCAAGGCTGCTGCTTCACTTGAAAGCGTTGCGACGAATAATATCATGGCGATAACAACGGATAATGCTTTTTTAAATTGAATCATGATAATTTGTTTGTCTCCTCTTTCCGTCTGATATTTCTGTCTATACACAACAAAAATTTGGAATTTCTTCCAACTTATTTTAAGTATACACCTTTGCCTGCTGTTTTATCTACCTTTTTTACATAATTTTTTAGACACGACCTATAAAAATAATGAAACTGCAATACAGAACAGTTCATGCCCCTGGTGCTGAGACTGCAGCCGTGCTATCATTCCCATCATCTGATCGAGGGATCCGCTATCAGGCCTGTTCGATATTTTTGATAAAGCGTTCAGGTCCGATTCCATTTTTTGATACGTTTCCCTCGAAAAAAGCGAAACCGGTTTGAGTCCTGCCTTTTCCAGAAGCAGGGTCAGATTCGCAGCATTATAATGAAACAGATGATCCCTTTCCATAAAAAGCGGGGAATAAGGTCCGTAAGCCGCGTTGGTGAATGAATCCCTGTTCGGAATGCTGAGAAATATTTTCCCATCCGGTTTTAACAAGCCGGATATTCCTTTGAGGAATCCCACCGGATCAGCCATATGCTCCAGAACATGCCAAAATACGATTGCCTCAAATTTTTTATTTTGTTCCAATACGCCGGTCTGCCATACATGATTGATCATTTGAATTCCGAATCGTTCATCAGCAAATATACATGCCTTTTCAGACGGTTCTACACCCGTGGCATTCCATCCCGCATTTTTTGCCATGAAAATAAATTCGCCTGTACCGGAACCGATTTCCAGAAGGTCACCTTTATGGGGGCAAAACACTTCCAGCAGCAAAATATTAAAACTTGCATGCTGCAGAAAAGTATCCTGGATGTACTGCTGGCGCATCATGATCCAGCTGTCGTCATACGTTTCGTCAATCAGACCGTCCGGGCTGCTGCCCTGCATGATCAAAGCAACGTGCTCATTCATAATTAAGTCGCATTTCAGGCAATGAATCAGTCTGAATCCGCTGTATTCAAAAAAAACTTCCAATTTACATCCTTCACATATAGGGCATTTTTCTATTTTGATACCTTCCATCACGATATTCGGGTCTCCCAACAAGCGTATTTGATATGACTAACGCAATGGACTCTCTTCCCATTCGACCAGTCTGGGGTTCGGGTCAAGGATAGACTCATACTGTTCTTTCCAGCCATAACGCGATTCAGGATCAAGCTGCAAATACCGCAGGTACTTCGCCAAACGGTCTTTCGGGTCCGCCCAGCCCAGATGTTTGATCCTCAGATCGCCTAAAGCATAGGAAAGCATTGTAATATTTTTCGGAAACCTCCCGCAGTGCAGGGGGGTTTCATTCCACTCGGCTTGAAAATCCGGCCTGTACCTGATCAAGAAAGGCCGATAAATGGAATGGGCTTGCCAGTACTTATCTTCCCTGTAATGATTGTCATCCCAGAAATCATATAAACGGAAAAAATAAAGGTCCACATCAGGATTACAGATTAAATCCTGGACTTTCTCCTTAAATTTACGTTCGAACATTTCGTCTGCATCCAGGTTTAGGATCCATTCCGGATTTGTCCGGACCGTTTCTTCCCACTGCTGTTTTCTAAGTTCCACTTCATTTTGAAATTTTGATACCGGGTTCTGAATGATCTGATGCGGAATCCCCCGAAGTATCTTCCGGCAAAGATCGACACTGTTGTCCGTGCTGCCGTCATCAATAATGACAGCTTCATCTATATAGTGCCTGTGTTCTTCCAGCACTTTTTCCAGATAGCGATTTGCTTCATTTTTCATAATCATTGACAGCGTTAATTTTGGTCTATGAACACTTAAATATTTTTCATTGGTTCTCTCTTTTACTTCTAGTCTACCTTTATCGGCGTCGCACTTTTTCTTAAAATCACTTACCCCCGCCAGCGCTGATTCCCGGTAAATATGATAAGCTGGATAATACGTATCCACAAACAAGTCCAACCCCAGCGCCTTGACCCGGATGCAGAAATGACGGTCTTCTCCCCATAAAGTCAAATTTTCTATTTCCCTGAAACAGATTCCTTGAAGCAGGGCTTTTCTGCTAATCAGTGTGCATGCTCCAAGACCTCCTACTTCGTAAACGCCGGGGACTTTCAATTGATTGAGAAAAGCCTGCTGCCTCTTCATTTGTTCCTCCGGGGTCAGGCTCTCCCCTCTGAGCCTGCGAACCAGATCATAGCTGTCATACAGCCACACATTGGGCAGCTCCGGAGTTTCCGGATACCACGTCGTCCAGAAAATTTCAGAAATAATATCTTTGCCGGTTCCAATCAGGTGGGTGATGGTTCGAGGATAAAGAAGCAAATCCGAATCAACTAAAAACAAATAATCATAAGAACCTTCAATCGCTTTTTGAATCATAAAATCTTTAAACTTAGCAACTTTCCATATCAGGTGCTCTTTCCAATAATGGGTTGCGTCATCACATACGTAGGTTTCAGGATTCTTTTCTTTGTCCACGGATTGATACAGTCTGACTGGTTTGTTTTGGGCGAAAAGCAGCAGCTGCCGGCTGGACTCTTCCTCATGATTGTCATCAACAAAAATATACTCGATGCGTACATTTTCCTGTTCCAGTCTGGTCAGCGAATCAAGAAATTCTCTTAAGATATTGGATTTTTGGCAGACAGGGCTTCCCAGCAGAACCTTTTTCTTCTCCATTATTTTGACTCCTGATTATAGATTGCCGATGCCTAAAGTGCATTGGTTTATTTTGTATATCATCATCTTTGTATAACATCATCTTTAATTTTTACTGACGACACTGCCCAGTAAAGTTTCAAAATATTTTTGATTATGCAGAACCAGCTTGTCATCCGGCTTATACTCACCGGCCTTCTTGTTATAGCGGATGGCCTCCGCCAGGTTACCGGATTTGAAGTAACAGGCGCAAAGCTCCATACACGGAATATAACCGTAACAATCATGGACGACAGACCCCCAGCTTTCTTCCGGCTTTTTTATCGTGGTTGCCAGCTCATACCAGAATATTGCCTTGGGATAATCCTCCGCAGTTTTATACAAATGACCGATCTGGCAGCAGACTTCTGCCCTGGGAAGATCGTGCTCCATACTTCGCAGCAATGCTTTAAGCGCATTTCCCCGGTCATTTTTGCTCAAATAGCAGTTGCTCATATCGATGCTGGCATCAATATAATTAGATAGAAGCCCTCCTTCGGTATCGAGGAATTTGTCGTAGTATTGAATGGCTTCGTCAATTCTGCTGTTAATATAAAGCTCCCGTGCGTAATAGAAACAATTTCTGTCGCTTAAGATCCGGCCTTCGGAAATAATCTTTTCAAAGATCTCTAGATTTCTTGCGGTCTTCCGTTCAACTTTTTTATGGGTCACACAAATGTCCGAGTTGATAATGTTTCCTTCAATTTTTATATATTCGTGAATCGGGTCTTGCCAGGTATAGTTCATCGACCTTTTCAGGAGTCTTTCCCGGAAAAAAGTACAGACAGCATTCCCTTTATCATCAACGCCAAGGTTATATCTCATCATCACAATATCCACTTGCGGATTCAGGGTCTCTTTCAGCTGCCGGAGCTTATTCCTGTCATCCTCCAGCAGCACATCATCCGCATCCAGCCAGAGAATATAGTCCTGGGTAGCTTGGGCAAAAGAAAAATTCCTGGCTGCTGCAAAATCATCTATCCAGGCAAAATCATAGACCTTAGCTTGATAACGGGCAGCAATCATTTTGGTTTGGTCCGTAGAACCAGTATCCACAATAATTATTTCATCGGGTATATCTCTGACACTTTCGAGACATCTTCCGAGCGTCTTTTCCTCATTTTTTACAATCATGCACAGGCTAATTGTGACCATTGCTTTCTCCTTGAACTGTATCAAATTTACAATTCATACTATGTGAATCAAGCAAGTCTGGTGAATCTTGATGCGCAATCCGCGGACAAGCGGAATACTATATAACGTAGAAAAGCTCGTTCAAAAAGGAAAGGTGATAGGATTGATTCACACGTTTTACGCGGCAGCCGATGCCTATATAACCAATCTTACCCCAACTGCGAATAACGGAAAGACAGGTGCGATGTATACAGGCCTGGATCCGTATTCCAGTTCAATCTATAGAAACTTGCTAAGGTTTGACCTCTCCATGCTTGAACTAAATATTACCATCCAGAAGGCGGTACTCCGGCTTTATCTGACTACGCGTTATCAAGCAGGCGCGCCGCAGCAGCTGGATATTTACCGTTTAACCGCTGCCTTTGAAGAAACTGCTGTAACCTGGGATAATGCTCCCGGATCCGTTTTAACTCCTGATTATACGCTGGTTGATGATAACAACCCTAATGGCTATATCGATATCGCCATGACCGATCTGGTGAGAGACTGGTATACTACACCTGCCGACAATTATGGCATTATGCTTCAGACTACAGAGCTTACAAATTCCCTTTTGGCCTTCAGGACAAGAGAATATGCCGAAAGTGCCATGTGGCCTATGCTGATTGTCGAGTATTCCCTGACCCATACCGTCATTTACACCAGTCCTGTCATCGGTGACTTCTCCTATTTATCCACAAGCTTTGTTTTAGAAGGGCATGCCTTAGAAACAGCTTATACAATCACCTATGATTCAGCGGCCCCTACAGCAGGTCTTGCTATCGTGGAGCAAAGCCAGGATGATGATACTTGGGCCCAGTCAACCTCCATTAGTTTGGACCCTGGAGAAACCAGAACAATGAATGTTTCTACACCTATGGTCTATGAAAGGCTGTCATTTGTAAATGCTGCAAGCGCCGCTATGACGGATACCGTCGGCAGTACAATCGATGTCAATACCAATATTGATAATTCCAACGAAACTGCTTTACGTTACGAATCATCGAATACGCTTCTTCCTATTGACCCTGATACCGGGGTTATGACGTTAGCAGTTGCGGATACGACGACAATTATTATAACCGCCAAATACCTGGATAACTTCAACTACTTTAGCTTTGAAGTAATTGCAGCCCCTTGATAGCCAAGGCTACTAAATAACATGCGGTTGAATACGACTCCCGGATTATCCGGTTTGTATTGAGCCGCTTTTTCATTGTATTTTTGTGCTTCTTCCATATCCCCGATCCTGTAATAACAGTAACATAGCTGAATATTCGGGATAAAACCCCAGAAATCATGCAGGACGGTATTCCAGCTGATGTCAGGCTTTTTGAGGGTAAGCGCCAACTCGTACCAGCCAATTGCCTTCGGGTATTCTGCTTTTTCCAAATATAAGCTCCCAATGTAACACAGTGTCTCAGCGCGCATACTGCCGTATTCAAAACTCCGGATCAATGTCCGGAGCGCTTTTTTCCATTCCTGAGCCCGATGATAGCAATCGGCAAGGTCCAGACAAGCCAGTATCGCATAGTTTTCAAACATATTTTCACTGTCCAAATAGCGATTGTATTGCTCAGCGGCCTCCTCACAGCGGCTGTTGATATACAGTTCCCTCGCATAATAGTACAGGTCCCTGGCGCTGATTTTGCTGCTTTGTCTTATGAGTTTTTCCAAGATCTTTAAGTTTCGGTCGCTTGTACCGCGTTCTTTACAATGCGTAATGCAGATTTCAGTATGAAGAATATTGCCGCTGAACTCAATACACTCATGAATTGGATTGCACCATTTGAAACCGGCACTTCTGTTAATCAGCCGTTCCCTGTAGAATGTGTCGGTCTCATACCCTTTTTCATCCCTGCTAACATTGTATTTCATCATCACAACATCAAAGGACAGCGGTATTTCCTGCTTTAATTTCATAAGAAGTTGACGATCCTCTTCCAAAATTACATCATCAGCATCCAGCCACAGGATATAGTCCATCTGAGCCATGGAAAAAGAATAGTTCCTGGCCGCAGCAAAATCATCAATCCACGTAAAATCATAAATCTTCTCGGTGAATTTTGCTGCAATTTCCTTAGTTCGATCAACAGAACCGGTATCCACAATGATAATCTCATCGACAATGCCTTTAATCCCCGTCAGACATCTTTCCAGTGTCAGTTCCTCATCCCGGACAATCATACATAAACTGATTGTAATCATCGCGCTCTCTCCGGTGCTTTATCATTTTTCTTTGCTATATTTTTATGTTGCGGAAATTGTTATGTGCAGTCTCAACCCGGAATATGGTTACATAGGATAGTCATATGAATATAGTGGTATGAATATAAACCACGATGAGGTGCATTTCATGACCGAAGCAAAAAGAAAGGTTTTGTCCCCTTCCTATCTCAAAGCCTTCAGCTGTATTGCCTCAGCCTGTGAAAACTCCTGCTGCATAGGTTTTAACATCCGAATCGATCCTGAAACCTTCAGCAAATATAAGATGGAAAATGATCCCGTCATCCGTAAGTTATTTGAAGAAAATATTTATATCATCCGCAGTTCAACAGCAAAACAGGATTATATCACCATCAATCCGACCAATGATTATCGTTGTCCTTTCCTCACGGAAGAAAGACTGTGCTTCCTGCAATGCCGGAAAGGAGAACAGTACTTATCCGAGATCTGCGCTTCCTTTCCGTGTATAGGCAATATTTTTAACGGTGTCCTGGAAAAATCAGCAACTCTAGCTTGTCCGGAAGCGGCGCGACTGGCTCTGTTACAGACTGAGGCGATGGACTTAATCGAAGTTGAAGAGCCTAATGATACCCGGAATTTTGTTTACAATTTGCTGAACACCGAAGACGAAATATTTCAGAATAAACCTGCGAAGCACCTGTCTGAACTCAGAGAATTCACTTGGAGTATCCTGAAAGACAGAAAATACCATTTAGATGACAGGGTTGTTTTTCTTGGGGCCTTTATGGAAGAGGTTGACCGGCTGGAAAAAGTGTCTGCTGTTGATAGAATCCCTGATCTCATTTTGAGCTACACAGCTCTTTTTACAGATGCTTCAGCAATGCAGGATATAACAGCCATTCCTGTTTCTCCGGTCCCACGTATTTCCCTGTTTCTACCTCCTGCAATCCGTGTGATTCTTCCCTCGATTGAATCAGACCGGTATCTGCGTTGTTTCAGTAAATTCTTAGAAGGAATTCGTTTTTATGCTTCAACAAGTTATACCCAAGTTGCTAAATGCTATGAAGAAGCCTATCAAAGGTATTACTCCCCTTTTATGCGTGAACATGACTATATCCTGGAAAACTACCTCTTAAATTATGTTTTTATGAAGCTGTTCCCTTATGACTTGAATGGGAATTCAGTTTATTACAGTTACTTGCTGCTGGCAGTTAATTATGCCTTGCTCAAAATGCAGCTCGTTGGAATATCGGCTTATCAGCAGGAACTGACCGTTGATACTGCCATCATGGTGATTCAATCCTATACAAAGGCTATCGAACATAAATACCCGATTCTCCATAACCTAATTCAAGTGCTGAAACAAAACCATTTGGATTCTCTCGCCCATATTGCAGTTTTTATCAAGGATTAAACCAAAGACACTTTCGAATAGCGAGAAGCTCACCCGTAATAATACAGGCAGGCTTCTCTAACGCTCATCTTATACCTATTTGACAATCAAGGATCAAGAGGCTGTTGCAGCGGTAGATAATTACTGCTGAAAAGTGGGTCTACAATTTGGTCACTGACCACAGTAGGTGTTGTTCTTGACCAAATAAATACCTTTCCTGGAGTCGCGCCGGATACTTCGATTTCTATCTGGGTGTTGGGCAATTTTTGATTGAAGAAGATGCTTGTCGTGCAGTAAGGTGGCAAGGTAACCGTTGATTTGAAAGTTGGACTGAGAAGTGTCTTGGGACAGACATCTACATTAAAGACCGAAACATTAATGGGCCCGATAGTGGATGCACTGTTGTTCATGACTTTAACATCCAGGATATTCCCTACACTGGCGTTACTGAGTTTGAACGGTCCTGAAGTCTGGGCGTTGGCAGCACCTAGACTTGCTTCTATCGCTGCTACTTCAGATTTTATTTCCAGTAAGCCAAAGGTGGGACTCAATACAGCGTTTTGGATCTGGAAGATTTCCGTTTTAATTTCTGCTAAGCCAAATGTCGGACTGAACACTGCCCCTTCGATTGCGGCTACTTCGGATTTTATCTCCTGCAGACCAAACGTTGCTCCCATCATGCTCGTGAAAATACCTTCAACCAGCGTGCCTATACTGAAGACTTCCGTCTTGATCTCTGCCAACCCAAACGTTGGACTGTCTAGCTTATTTTCGATATTCTCAACCGTGAATTCAATAACCTGAACTTCGGACTTAATCTCCTGCAATCCGAAAAATGGATGATTCACTGCTTTTTCTATCGAAAATATCTCAGTTTTGATTTCTGCAAGCCCAAATGTCGGGCTTTCCAACAGTTTTAGGATTTTCTTGCAATCAGGCCAATGCTTGGGACAGCAGCCTTTTTTCTTGCAGAAAAATTTAAACGAACTGCCAAAGAAAAACAGGGCACCTACCGCAGTTACGCTTATTTTCAGATTTCTTACGATCACAATCTTTTTTCTACCTACCTGATCTTTGGGACTGGTTTGATTATCAACCTTGCTCTTGTGAAGAATTTTTATTGTCGCCCCACCTAAGAAGAGTCCCGACAATACACCAATACATATGATTGTTGTATTCACAGCTTGTTTAATTGTAGCAAAACGTGCGTATAGTCCGGACTCAGCTGCATATCCAGTTTCTGTTTGATTATTACGCAATTCATCTTGGATTATCTGCAAGTGACATAAGAAATTTGCCAAAGATATTTTATCCAATATTTTTTTACCATTTTGGTAGTCATCAGACACCACAATACCTCCTTTGTATTTCTAATATTATCCAATTTTAGTACGTGCTTATTAATATGATTTTGAGAAATTTATTGTGAAGAAAAACAAGCATTTTCTCAAAATAATGGAGATATCTCAAACAAGCTCAACCTAGTTTTCATACAATATGCTGTAATAGCTTCTAAAACATGCTCCAGAAGTATTTGAAACAAGATATGGAAAGAGGAAGGGAAGACAATGATTCCACCTTTCATCAGTTATATTACATTTAACCGCTTGGGCCTGACCGCGAGAAATCTTGATTCGATCCTTGATACTTCAGAAGAATTTGAAATGCACATCATCGACAGCAATTCCAGGGATGATACCTGGGAATATTTAAGATCCCTTCAGGACCCGCGCATCCAATCCGTAACCAGGCTTCCTCTAAACTGCGGACCCATTTATCCCCTGAACTTAAATCTTTCCAGAAGAAAACCGGAACAATATTTTTTAACCATTGACAGTGATGTTTTTATGATCAGCAAGAAATGGATTTCACGTTTTATGGAGGTTTTTGAGACGTTTCCTGAAGCAGGACTTCTGGGCGTTAAAAGAGGAAAACCTTACCCTCGGTATTACCCTCCGGTTATTCCTAGAGTTAAAGACAACATTCATTATTTACAATTAGAAAACGGTCATATTGACGCTCCGCTCGACTTTGTTCCAGGCTGCTGCCAAGCCTTAAGGCCGGAATTAATCAATCAGATCGGTTATTGGAACGAAGAATGCTGTTATGGTGATTCCGAACTATCTGCGCGGATCTGTTGTTATACTGATTTCAAGGCAGGTTTTATCGATACCGTTGAAATTGAGATGACGCAGTCCATTAACTGCGCCGAATGTCAGGCTGAAAGATGGTGCAGCTTGAATCATCCGATAGACACCTGTTTCGATATCTGGCGCAGATATTATATTAATAGAGCTGCCGCCGCAAAATTCCGGCCGAACTTTCTCAAGGTATTCCAGGAACTTAAGCAAGGAAAAAGGTCAGCCTATTCAGCCTCAATGTCCGATCCCGAGTCAACCCGAAAAAACCTGTATCACCAAAACTGGGCAATGGAAAATATCAGATATTATATTCAAAATTCCAATTAAGAAATGAAGCAAGAAACGAAAAGAATTGATGCAACAAAAAAGCACCTTTCCACCATAGGAAAGATGCTCTTAACCATTCAATTCGTTGTTCACAGCTTCATTTTATGTTAATCGATCTATGCAAAATTACCTGGATTTCAGGATATCCCTTATCTCCGTAAGCAGGATTTCCTCATTAGAAGGTTCCGGAGGTGATTCGGGAGCGGGCGGCTCTTCTTCTTTCTTTTTCCTTAATTTCATCAACACTTTCAGCATAAAGAAGATGGCCAGTGAAATAATCAGAAAATCAACAATCGATTGAATGAATGCGCCATACCTGATCGCTGCTTCCGGTACACTGTCTGTAGCTTCCGTAATGACAATTTTCAGATTGGCGAAATTAATCCTTCCGAGCAAGAATCCGATAACCGGCATCAGTATATCATTAACCAGAGACGTGACAATCTTCCCGAAGGCACCGCCAATTATTACAGCTACCGCCAAATCGACAATGTTACCTTTCATGATGAACTGTTTGAATTCATTAACCATCGGATCACTCTCCTCTGTTACCATTATAATCAAACAAACTGTCTTGCACAACGGCGTCTCGCCGCTCCTTGCCATCCAAAGAATATTATTCCCAATGTTCCAATAAACGCTGCACTGTACTGATCAATCCGGTCAGATCAGTAGAATATTGTATATAGCTTACTTGCTGGTTCCCACTGTACTGTATTGCATCATCCGTTTCTTTAACCATCGATGGCGGCTGTATTGATGTCACAAGCAGCAGGATCCTGGAATCAGGCCAATGTGTGCGGCATTCAGCAATTAATGCTGACGTCTTCGGGCCGTCCTCCCCATCCGGTGATTCGGCAATAACGACTTTGGGATAAATTTCAAAGGAACCCATTTCATCGGAACCTTGTAGCACCCTTTTCAGACCCGAAATCGTTGTTACTTTTACCCCAGTGCTCAAAAGGGCCTGCTCCAACGGATAATTAAACAAATTATCTTCCAGTGCGATCAGTACGTCGGTCTCACTGTTTTTTTCGTTTGCCGCCGGGGGGAAACTCATTGAAAAGACAGCGCCACCCTCTTCCCTGTTAAAAGCCGTAATTTCACCGCCATGATTATGTACGATGGCCCGAACAATTGGAAGTCCAAGACCGGTTCCCCTTTCTTTCGTGGTAAAAAACGGACGGAATAAATTTTTCATGGCTTCCGGCGTTAATCCCGGCCCGTTGTCTATGACATTGATACAAACCTGATTGCCGCGTTCTTCCAGCCGAATGATTACTCTTCCCCCGGCGTCTGCAGCCTGGACTGCATTTCGTACCAGATTCAGCATGACCTGCGTTAATTGTCCCGGATCAGCTGCCACTGGTGAGACCTTTCCTGTTTCCAGAATAATATCCGACTTTGTACCCATAGCTTCTCCTTGAAACAGCGGCATCAGTTCCTGGAGAAAAGCAACCGGGTCAATCGGTTCGGCTTCAATGTTGGATGGTTTTCCAAGCAGCAAAAATTCATTCAATAAACGGGTGACCCTGTCAAGTTCCCGCAAAACCAGGTCTTTATAATTGCGTGTCAGTTCAGGATCTTTCTTGCGGCCCATGAGCTGTAGAAGCCCGCTTGCCGCACTGATTGGATTACGCAGTTCATGCGCCAGGACGCCCACCATTTTTGCAGTCGCCTCAAAACGTTCAGCCTGACGGGCACTCTCCTGCCAGCGGTAATAATCCGTCCGATCCTCCAACAGCAGCAGCCAGCCTCTGACTGTCGTTTCTTCCAGCAGCGGAGACACCTGCCAGTCAACGCGGCAAATGTCGGAATCACTGTACTTATCCGGGAAAGAATCCATTTGCCCGCCAACCGGGATAATGGTATTGGAACGGATATAACCCAGCCACGGTCCCGGCCAATCAGCGATCGGGCTTCCGAGCAGGTCAACATTTGCACCATTCATCAATTGCTCTGCCTGTCTGTTGGCATAGATAATTCGATAATGACGGTCAATCATAACAACTGCACTGCCAACCGCACCCAAAAGTACATCCAGCTGTTTCTTGAGCAGCCGGCATAAACAAACCCCATCAAAAGCAATGATACACTCTTCAGCCATTAGAGGGAGCAGAAATTCCGCCCGGCTGAAATCACGAGGCTGTAAAACGCCTAACTCTCCGTGTAAATTACCTTGGTTGATTTCAAAGATCGTTGTTTCAAAAGAATATCTGTTTAAACGGGCAGCCTCTACCGCACGCTCATCTCCTTTGATCAGTAAGGCAGAGAATCCTGAGTCTGCATACTCTAGCCAGCTCCCCTCTGCATCAAGCAGGATAATCAGGGCATTTAAAATAAGCTCAAGCAATTGATCCTGAACATTTTCTTCTCCGTGACAAAGAGATATAACAGTATGGTTCAATTTACGCAGCGCAGATAATTCAACAGTCCGTATCTCTCCGCTAAGTCCGGCCAGCGCATTCTGGAAGCTACTGAGCATATCCGCAGCTAAACGGGCCCGGTCAGCCACGGAAAAATTTGATTTTCCCTGCCGGCAGGAAGAGCACTCCACTGCATCCAGAAAGAAACCATAATTCAATGGCCAGCGAACAGGTTGCCGGCTGAAAGGTTCATACGTCTGATGACAAATGGGGCAGGACTCAGGCCTTTTCGTTAATAACGTGCCATCTTCAGATACAATCATCAATTTCAAATGTAAGCCTGTTCCGATACATTCCAAAAAAATGTTCCAGCGTTCCGACTTGATCATTTCGGCTGCCTCAATCCACTCGGACACGGTCATGGTCCTCCTTTGCCTATCCTATCTGTACATAAGCAAATTCGACCAGAATTGATGATTTCCTTCCAGATATTACACTATTTTTTCCATGTAAGTCTGATTAAGGAAACACGACTCGACACTATTCGCTCAATCCCGGTGTTATACTGAAATTAGTCCTAATCCATATTAATTTGGAGGATTGACACATGAATAAAATATTGGTCGTTGAAGATAACCCCGTTATTGGAATGGTTATTCAAACCGTGTTAACCGATGAAGGACATCAGGTTGAAGTGCGGAAAAGCGCCATGGAAGGTCTGTACCTGATGTACACCGGTTTTATTCCTGATTTAGTCCTTACTGATTTGATCATGAGAGAAATGGATGGCAGAGATCTTATCCAAAAAATGCGTAATGACAAAAAGCTTTGCAGTATTCCTGCAGTCATTATTACGGCTTCAATCCCTAATGCAGAAAATTTGCCTGATAAAGATCAATTCCAGGGTTTGCTAAGTAAGCCCTTTGACCTGGAAGATTTGGTCAAAACCGTTGACAGGCTGGTCAATCATCAAACACTTGCAGCCAATAACACTGCACTTCAGGCTTCGACATCTGTCGCACCGGCGCCTGTCGCAGTATAAGCTTCTTAGGAAGCAGCGGAATCGCTTCTCTTTTTGGTTTGTTTTGCTTTATTTCTTTCAAGATACAGTTCATCCAGATATTTTTCAAACTTGTCCCCAAGATTCGGGGATTCCAGTGCAAATTCAACCGTCGCCTTTAAGTAGCCAAGCTTATCGCCTGCATCGTACCGTTTTCCTTCTAAGAGGCAAGCGTATACTTGTTCATGTTTGCTTTGCGCCCGCAGCGCATCTGTAAGCTGGATTTCCCCTCCTGCCCCAGCCGGGATTTTTTCAAGATATTCAAATATTGAAGCGTTGATCAAATACCTGCCCATAATAGCGAGCCTGGAAGGAGCGATCAACGCAGATGGTTTTTCAACCAAGTCTTTAACTTCCCAGACATTTCCCCAGTTATCCTGCGGATCGACAATCCCGTATTTATGTACCTCACTATGCGGTACTTCCTGAATGCCGATCACGGTCGAAGATGTCTCTAAGGCAACATCTATCAACTGTTTGATTGCCGGCACCTTGGACTTGATAATATCATCTCCTAGCAGGACTGCAAACGGATCCTTGCCCACAAAAGACCTGGCGCAAGAAATCGCATGTCCCAGCCCCAATGCTTCATTCTGCCTGATATAGTGAATGTTGGCTAAAGAGGAGAGATTCTTTATTTTTTCCAGGATTTCCAATTGACCATTCTTCTCCAGATGAGCTTCCAATTCAGGTGAGCGGTCATAGTAATCGACAATGGACCCTTTTCCTCTGCCGATAATAATCAAGATATCTTCGATTCCGGAAGCAATCGCCTCATCTACAATATATTGAATGGTCGGCTTGTCAACAATCGGCAGCATCTCTTTCGGCAAAGATTTCGTCGCTGGCAGAAATCTGGTCCCCAGTCCTGCTGCAGGAATTACGGCTTTTGTAACTTTCATGGATGAAACCTCCAAATATAAAAATAAAAATATCATTTATATACGTGAATTGGAAAATTAAATTCCAGTCCAGCCAAACCCTAACTGGAACTTACCATTGCAAAGATAGTGCTGGAAATTACTCTTCCAAATACCTCGTCAACCGGTTGAAACCAACCAATGGTTATCTT